>DMBB01000326.1:0-583 GCA_003446295.1 Erysipelotrichaceae bacterium | reverse complement strand
TCCCAGCAGTCCGCCTGTATTGGTGCTGGCTGCAGGCTTTTTGCCGCCTGTCATCAGCTTGAACAGCGCGATCAGGATCAGCAGTTCTTTGAATTCCAGCTTGCCGTTCATCAGTGCGCGCACGCTTTCGCTGTTGTTGGGGTTCGTTCCTTTGAAGCCGCCGGTATATTCCAGCAGTTCCTTTGCGTCGATGTCTCCGCCTGCGCCGAGATACAGCTGCATCAGTGCGTTTGCATCGAGTGTTTCAGCAGCCTTGCTGACATCTTCAGCACTGGCACCGTTTCCGAGCAGCTGCTTCAGGATCTGTGAAGTAGCGTCTTCACCGCCGGCTCTGACAGGGCCTTCCTGTTTAGCGGCGAGCAGGGAGCTCATCAGCTCGGGATTCTCCTGAAGCTTATCGAACAGAGTTTCATAATTATTGTTTTCCATTTAATTCACCTCTTTAACTATCTGAGAAAATTATAGCAGGTACTTGCTTTGAACGTGAAAAAGAATATTTAAACCGCATGTGCTTCGAGCAATTTTAATAATTCCGGCGGAACGGAACGGGGACCTCTGACGGCCCTGACACCGTATTCTTTCA
>DMBB01000046.1 GCA_003446295.1 Erysipelotrichaceae bacterium | reverse complement strand
AGGGGCTGTAACGAGTAAGAAGATTTTCTGAAAAATCTGTTCTTACCAGAGGTTATAGCCTCTTTTTTCGTTCCAATAAATAAAAATAATCTTTGCGGCAGACTCTACAAAGAAAAAATGGCAGATTCAAGATGAACCGGGCATAACGAAAACAACTGTGTACTGGAATGATCTGGTTTTATGCCTGTGTCCGATTGTTTTGGTGAAGGAAGCCCATCAATTCAGTTACCTTTGGACCATTGACTCTATTCGCACGTACTCTGTTCCAATACAGAAGGTGGAATCTTCGCATGTTCTTGCCCAGCGCATACATATAAATCTCGGTTTTTACACCAGATTCTCCGACCCGGCGCATTTTGTCGTAATTCCAGTTGTATTTTTTGTCACCGAAGATACCTTCACTGAATACCTGCCGCAGGGTCATGGCTGCTTTTCCAAACTCTGTATTCAGATTGTCACGGACTTCTTTCTTCCATTCGTTCAGCTGAACACATCTTTGGATTCTTCTGATTCCGTCTTTTGATTTGGTGCACTTCGAAGCAAACGAACAGCCTTCGCAATGGTCATTGACTAAGGTCTCCATCTGTCTGGGATATACTCCTCTTGTCTCTGTCCTTACTTTCTCAACACGGAACGCATGTCCGGCAGGACAGACCGGCATCCCATCTTCATTATCCCGGAAATGAATTGCCTTGAATCTGTTCCTGTCATTGACCTTCTTCTTTTCTGCTTCGTACCCCGGATACTTCATGTACGGCTCTATTCTGTTATCTTTACAGAAATGGTAGTTATCGTAGCTTCCATATCCTGCATCTGCCGGCGTCCTTTCCGGATAACTTCCATAGTTCCTCTTGTGCTGTTCCATTAACGGAATGTAGGCTTCCATGTCATTGCCGGCAGAACTGATGTAAATGTCCCAGATCAATCCGCTGCAGCTGCCAAACTGGACATTATATCCGGGTTTGAATACATTTGTGTGATTGTAGTAGTCATACTTCATATGCATAAATGTCGCATCCGGATCACTCTTGGAGAAGGAGTTCCTGTCATCAAGTATGTCAAAATGCATCTCATATTTCCATAATTTGACTGCACAGTCTTTCAGCTGGTCATACCAGCGCTGAAGCTGTGTCTTCTTTTTGCCTTTGCCATACACAAATGCGATGTCATTATCTTTCATATATCTTTCCAGTACTGTGCAGATCTCCAGAAGATACTTCAGATCAGGCATCCGAAGAATTGACAGATTATGCCTGAATCCCGACTCGTTGAAGAAGGCAATGACATCTTTAAGGAGTTCAAATACTTTTTTGTACGCTTTCTTCTGATATTTTTCACTGGATCCCCGCCATACAAATGACATCTTGTTGGCATCCGCTTCTTCCTTTGTCCCATCGATCACTTCTGTCTTCGTGTCAATGTCATCCGGAAGTATTCTTTTCATGTATTTGTTTACTTCAGTCAAAACAGTTTCCACACTGACTGTCAGATCATCATGAATGAATCGCTGGAATGACATAAAGGATGGTGTCACGCCATCTCTGAATATCAGCCGGTAACGAATATCGTTTCTGGCCAGGTCTTCCATTTCCCTGACTGACGCGATACCAAGCTGTGTGTTAGCCAATATCACAGCCTTAAGCATTTCCTGACATCTGAATCCATGAGAGTTACGGCTGTTATTGACAATATATCTGTAAACTCCTGACTCTGATACTGCCTTAAGTACTGTTCTGGCGATATCATCTTCCGGAATAAGAGTATTAAGTTCCAGTGTGACCGGAAGTTCCAGGGCAGTCTGTTCAAATGCGAATGGATTCGGATAACTTTCCGCGTTATAATTGCTCTGTAAATTTGGCATAAATTTACTTTTGGATGCGTTGCGGGAACAGCGCATCCTTTTATTTCTCCTCTCTGATCTGTTTGCGTATAAGTTCTTTAATGGCACCTTGTTTGGATGGCTGTTTCTCAAGCCACTCAAGGATGTCCTTGTCATTTTCAAGGTGCAGCTTCATCTGGAACTGCTTTGTGTGTGCGGCATCATACTTTTTCTGAGCACGATATTGAGCTTCTGATACTGGCATAGTTTCTCCTTTCGTATATGTATGTACATATATTATCATATTTCCGCTGATACGGCAACTGTCCAAAACAAAAATCGAGCCTTTCGACTCGATTTATTGGGACTTACTCGTTACAGCCCCCTTTCGTAACGTTCAGAATTCAGCGTCTTCATCATGAAGTCATAGGGCGTCATATGATCCGCGTTCATCAGTGCTTCAAAGACAGCCGCAGACTGTCCCGAGGCAAGCTGGATATTTTCGCTGAAGGCGGAGGCATGGAACAGGTTGTGGCGTGATTCCACATTCCAGAAAACAACGTCAGGCAGGGTATATCCGTACCGGGCGAATTTCCGTTTCATGGCATCGCTGAACAGGGTGTCTGTACCGTAAGCGCACCGGTCGATTTCCATATCGGAAATGATGATCAGTGAATCCGGCATGTCTTCCTGTCTGCAGTGACTTTTTACAGCTGCCTGCAGGATGCGCAGGAAGGCAGCCTCAAGATTGGTGTTCATGTCCCAGTCCGCATTGCGCGCATTTATGATTTTTTCGTAAGGCGTTTCACCTTTGACTTCCACAAGTTCAGGACGTCCCGAGAACGTCATGAATCTGTTATGGAAGATGCCCTGGTTTCGTTCCGCGAAATAGATCGCAAGACCGATCGATGTTGCGAGCGGTCTGCCGTACATCGATCCGGATACGTCTGCCATGATCAGAATATTCTGATCGCCATGCACATACTCCGGCAGTGCGTTCCACTGCGCTTCGAGAACCGGATCCGGTTCCAAACTGCGGTACAGATATTTTTCGGTGATGTCATAGGGGAAGAGTGTTGCGGAATGGATCGTTTTCTTCTGCGCTTTCACTGCCTCAAGGTAAGCGGTGAAGTGCTCTTCATCATTGCGGAAGAAGGCATTGCGGTATCTGTTCATCGCAAGAGAAGGGACGTGCTCATAATTGATCTCATCATACGCACGCTCGGTCATCAGCGATTCTGTGAGATGAATCCTGGAGCGCAGAGCAGACAGCGTCTTTCTGTATGTCCGCTCGCTCATACCGAACGCCTCCGCCAGCATTTTCCCGGTTTCCGCTGTTTCCCTGGAAGAGGCATTGACGGAAGGCAGCCATTTGGCAAGCAGAGATACTTCTTCATATTTGCGCATCTGATCGCAGTCCTGCATCAATTGTTTCTTCAGAAGCCTGATCACATCGTTTTTCAACGGTGTCTTCAGAAGAGAAAGCAGATCATCCCATCTGCCGTATTCCG
>DMBB01000022.1 GCA_003446295.1 Erysipelotrichaceae bacterium | reverse complement strand
CCTTCTTCTCTGGCAATATATGCGCCGATGGATGCGACGCGCATGGAATGTTCATAGCGGTAAAATCTCTGCCAGTCGTAATCAAAGCCCCTGCCGTTTTCAAATTCACGATGCAGTGCTTCTTCGGTTTTCAGGATACGTTCTGTTTTCAGCATAAACACCTCAATGACGCCTGATGATCCCTTTTACGGTATTCAGGACTTTCTTCATGGACGGGTCGCGAAAGTTGAACAGCAGCAGCCATGCCATGGAGAGCACAAATGAGAGGATCACTGCCAGCAGGACACCGATGATGCCTGAGGGCAGCAGGAATGACAGCCTGTCAAAGCAGACGATCGACAGGACCGCAATGAACAGACTCTTGATGACTGTCAGGAAATAGCCGCTGACATGATAGCTCGGGAAGATCACCTTATACAGTACGACCGGTTCAAACCAGAATGATGTCAGCAGCCGGGAAACACTGGTCGCCAGGATGATGCCTGAAAGACCCATGCGCTTGCCCAGGATATATGACAGGATCAGGTTGACGACGCCTGCATAGATCAGGATGTTTCTGGTCTGCCTGAATACACCTGTCGTTCTTCTGAACATCCAGATCGGATAAAGGATCTGGGGCAGGAAGATGTTGATGCCGATCGCAAGCACTGTGAGCTGATCCAGGACACGCTCCTCGCCCAGCCAGATCTTAACGATCGGAGAACTCGTGCAGTAGAAGCCTGCAAACAGGATGACTGCTACAAAGCAGTACAGCAGCATGATCTCATCAAACAGTCCTTTTTTCTCCTCTTCACTGTGTTCGACATTGAAGTCGCCTACGGAATGGATAATGGACTGATAGACGTAGGATGTGATTGCGGTCAATGAGGTAGACAAGGCAATGTAGTTGTTGTATCTGCCGACCATTTTGACATTGATCAGGGAATTGATATAGAAGTTGTCGGTCGAGTTCAGGAACACGCCGCCCAGCTTATAGGCAAACATCGCCTTGACATCACCGAAGATGCTTTTCTGTTTTTCCGCAGGAAGCGTTTCCGGTCTGATGACAGCGATGTGCGGATACATTTTGTCTGCCCGCCATGAGATGTAGAAGTTATGCAGCAGCGTGCATACCAGGGCAGCCGCAAGGTACAGCGTATAGTCCCTTCTGAGCAGCAGGATCAGGATCTGAACGACCTGTGTGATCATTGTGAACAGCGTGCTGGCAGCAGTCACGATGTACTGCTTCTGGTCTGCCTGGATGAGCGAGCTCTTCCAGACATACAGATAGGAAGCAGCGCTGTTTGCCAGGTAGAGGATATAGTAGATACGCAGCTCCGACAGCGGCAGATCCGTATTGACGATCTGTCCCAGGAACGGAAGGATCGCCAGACCCATACCCAGTATAAACAGCATGATCTTTGTATAGATGCCCTTGTAGAAATTCAGCAGGGAGGATACCTCCTGGTCATTCTTTTCCGACAGGGGCTTGTACATGGTATAGACGACCGCGCTGGAAAGACCCAGCTCGGACAGGTTCAGCAGTGTCAGGATCGACGAGAACAGTCCTCCGACACCCAGATATTCTTCACCGAGGAGTCTGACAAAAACGGTCCTGGTGATAAACGGAAACAACAATGAAAGGATCCTGGCTGCTCCGCCCAGCACAAGATTCCTCAGAACATTGCTGACACGGCTTGATCGATTGGATGACATACCGCCTCTTACAGGAACTTCGTATCCTTCAGATCCGGAGTATATTCATACGGGAACTCATACAGGTAGTCCGCCAGCATATCTTCGATCGGCTTAATCTCTTCTGCCCACTCGGGACGGATCCTCCAGTTCTGCGTATTGGCGATCGAGATCGCAGGATTCAGATGTGTCTTGGGTCTTGTATGGTCCTTCGGATCCAGTCCGAAGAATTCCTCGACCTGTGCCACTGTCTCATCATATTTATATACGAAGTCCTCAAACTGCATCGTTCTGACCAGTTCCGGATCATATGGACGTACAGTCTCTCTCATGCCCTTATAGAAGCTGCAGAAATCATCGACATTCATCGGGAAACGGGAACGGATGCCTTTGGTCGGCCATACGTATTTCGTAATGATGTACAGATCCCTGGGATCCCTGTCGACGATGATGGACTTCAGGTCCTTGCCGAAATAGTTTCCGATGCGGAACAGATTGTGCGGCAGCAGAAACTGGTTCGCATTGATCTTCTCCGCATCCCCGTACATCATCTTCATGTAATTGTTCACGAAGCGGCGTGTATGCTCAAAGAATTCATCTTCCTTGATGAATGAATAGTAAATGTTGTTGTCTGCGCTGCGGTCAATGATGATACCGGGATTGGGACGTTCCTTGCCCTGTGCTTTCCGGATCATATCCTTGGTGAACTGAACGCCGTCGAATTTATAGCCCTTCATGTCATAGGACCAGTATCCCTGCAGCGTATACTGCGTCAGCGCATCGATGTATTCGTTCAGATTCTTTTCAAAAGCATCCCCATAGCGTGCCTTGAAACCGCCGAACCATTTGAAGTCATTGTCATTCAGACGCATCATCTCTTCACGGAACGCTGTGATCGCTGCGTCAAAATTATGCCAGCCGTTGTTTCTCAGTACATGATCCTCCAGATCAAACAGCCCGTTGGGCGTATACAGGATCACATGTTCGTAATCACCGAGATCTCCGCTTTCGATCCCGTCATATTCACTCAGCAGATGATAGACAACGGATGAACCCGTGCCACAGTAGCCGCATGCACAATAAATCATATCCAACCTCCGGTCATACATAAAAGTGTGCTTCAGACACCTTATGAAATCAATCATAATAGTATCTGTTCGCACACATAAAAGTCAATTCATGGCGTTACAGTCCGCTTCTGCGGATCAGTTCTTTCGCTTCTTCCTGCTTCTTCAGATATTCCTCTTCAGTGACTTTTCCTTCCTTCAGCAGCCAGTCACCCATATCCAGGGCAGTCGCTTCCCCTTCCATGTTGATATCGTCATGGCGGAATACCGCCGCAAAGGTTCCGAAGAAGATCTTCAGGTCATACAGGAACGACTCATTCCTGATATATTCCAGATCGTATTCCAGCTTCTTTTTCCATGAGATGGCATTTCTGCCATTGATCTGGGCAAGACCCGTCAGTCCGGGTCTGACATCCGCACGGTGCCGCTGTTCTTCCGTCATAAATACGATGTCACGCACCAGCTGGGGTCTGGGACCTACGATCGACATATCGCCCTTCAGGATATTGAACATCTCCGGCAGTTCATCCAGCGATGTGCTTCTCAGCTTTGCCCCGAACGGCGTCAAACGCACCTCGTCCGGCAGCAGCTTTCCGTTTTCGTCTCTCTCATCCGTCATGGAACGGAATTTGTACATCCGGAATATCTTTTCATGATAGCCCGGTCTTAACTGTGAGAACAGAACAGGCGATCCCAGCTTCACCCTGACGAGCAGGGCTGTGATCAGATAAACGGGAGAAAGCACAAGGATGACAGCCAGTGAAATGATGATATCCAGAATTCTTTTTATCACGCGGTCGTACATCTTATCCTCATTTGTATTCATCGATCAGACGGAACAGTTCGTTATGGATCTCTTCATCCGATGCGCTGTCCAGCTTCTCATATAATGCTTTGAGTTCCCGGAAGAAATGATCTCTGTCAATATCCATCCGCTCATTCACAAAGACACGGTTGTTCGCTGTGGTATAGCGGTTTTCATTGCCAAGACTGATCTCTTCATACATCTTTTCACCCGGTCTTAAACCGATGAATTCGATATCGATATCTTCGTACGGCTTATAGCCGGACAGTGTGATCATATTTTCCGCAAGCTTCAGGATCTTGACCCTCGTGCCCATATCAAGCACGAAGATATCACCCTGATCCGCATAAGCGCCGGCCTGCAGAACAAGGCTGGCAGCTTCCGGAATGGTCATGAAGTAGCGTTCGATCTCAGGATCGGTCACGGTAACCGGACCGCCATGGAGGATCTCCTCCCGGAACAGCGGGATCACGGATCCGTTGGAGCCGAGCACATTTCCGAAACGCACTGCGCCGAGCTTCGTGACGCCGTTGTTCCGCATTGCCTGTATGATCAGCTCTGTCAAACGCTTGGTCGCACCCATGGCATTGGTCGGATTGACTGCCTTATCGGTCGAGATCAGGATGAAGCGTCCTACATGGTGCTTGATGCATGCCTGCAGTGTTTTCAGTGTGCCGAACACATTGTTCTTCACTGCTTCCTTGGGGGAATCCTCCACCAGCGGAACATGCTTGTGCGCAGCCGCATGGAAGACGACATCTGCGGGGAATTCATTCAGGATCTCATCGAGACGTACCGAATCCCTGACACTGCCGATACGGCAGATGATCTCGGTATTGTCGTACTGATGGGTCTTTCTGTTCTGCATCAGGATCTCCTGCTGGAGCTGATACATGTTGTTCTCATAAATATCGTAGATCACCAGACGCGTGGGCTTGTATCTGAGGATCTGCCTGCACAGCTCGGAACCGATACTGCCGCCTCCGCCTGTTACCATGACGTTTCTGCCGGTCAGATAATCGGAGATGGAATCCGTATCCAGATGAACTTCCTCTCTGCCAAGCAGATCTTCCACGGATACTTCACGCAGAGAAGATACTTCCTGCAGGTTTTCCTTGACGCGGTAATCCATGATCTGTGTGCGCAGACCCTGGGCGGAACAGCTGTCGATGATCTCTGCGATCCTCTTTTTCGAAGCGCTCGGTATTGCGACATACACGATATCGATCTGGTGGTTCTTGTTGATCTCGGCAATATCCTTGACGGTTCCCAGCACGGTAACGCCATTGATGCGCTTGCCTGTCAGAACCGGATTGTCATCAATATAGCCGATGACATTGGCGTCGATGCGGTCGTTTGTCAGAATGTCGCGGTACAAGAGAGCGCCGGCAGAGCCTGCGCCGATGATCACGGCATTGTGATGTTTCTGTTTCCGCATCCAGTTCGTTCTGTATGCGCGGTATCCGAAACGGATCCCAAGCATGATCACAAGCTGCAGCAGCATCGCGATCACAGGGATCGATCTGATATACGGTCTGATCGGTTTGAAATAGACGATCAGGAACCAGATCAGATTCGCGCATAATGTCGCAAGACCGATCCTTGCCACCTCATCAATACCTGTATACTTCCAGAGGGAGCGGTTTACCTTCAGCAGGTAAAAGAACAGATAATTGATCAGCAGGACGATCGGCAGCGTAACGACCAGTTTTTCAAAATATGCCGCATAGAACGTAATGTTCTCGCTTGCGTCCAGAAAACGCAGAAGAAATCCCAGCACATATGCAAGGATGATCGAAAATGTATCCACCAGGAACAGACTAAGTTCCCTGTTTTTCCGTATGACAGCGTTAATTGATTTCATTGTTCAGCCTCAGCGATATTTTATCATAAACCCTTTTTATCTTACAGTACAGGTCAGTTCATGAACGCCAGATCCCTGACTGCCCTTGCCCTGCCGTTTTCCGGCACAAAGCACACTTCATCGATGACTTTGTTGAGCTGCGGATCATAAACGGTGATATGCAGTCCCGACTCGTTTCTGGCAAACTGCGATCCGTTCAGGATGATCGATGTCCCTTCAGCATCCTGTTTCATTTCCCATGAAAGATCATATTCTGACAGCTCTCCGCCGCCAGATCCCCCGGCCCCGTCCGAAAACGCCAGCATATCCTGATCATGGACTACCGCAAGCAGTTGATCACTGTGTTGTGTGATGCCGATGGCAGACAGCAGCTCATCAAACAGATTTGAAGACTGATCCACGGAAACAAACAGAACATAGTCACCTTGTGTCAGTGCTTTCCGGTATTCATCGATATCCCTGATCTGTGAAAGCGATGCTTTTTCACCGATCATGTTTCCGTATTCTCTTGTCTTTTCCCATTGTTCATCCTTAACCGGTTCAATGCCGTATTTGTTCTTGAGAAGATCACCGATGATCCCAGACATCCGAACGCTTGCCGGGTAATTCATATGGTCAACGGGATTTTCCACAGCCAGATCCCAGCCGCAGGCATCAAACATGGACTGCTCGGAATAATCATAGTAATCCAGCCCGTGTTCCGCACAATAAGCAGTCA
>DMBB01000362.1 GCA_003446295.1 Erysipelotrichaceae bacterium | reverse complement strand
GATTTTCGTTTTCAGCGAATCAGATTATTTTACAGCTTCCAGAGCCTTGCGTGCTCCGTCGTAATCGGAATCTGTTGCCTTAGCATATCCTGTATGAGAATAAACGTCGAAGATCTTGTGGCCTTCTTCTGTGCCGATGATCTCAATCAGGGAATCCTGCATAGCAGCGATGAATTCATCGTTGTAAACTTC
Source organism: Erysipelotrichaceae bacterium (assembly GCA_003446295.1). Next base: position 5,340 of record DMBB01000362.1, on the reverse strand, counting down.
AGGAACTGCCTTTGTGATAGAAACTGTATCGTTGTAGATTCCTTCTGTAACGCCGATAACATTCAGTTCGTCCCAGATGGAAACTTCACGGCCCATACCCTGCTTGCCTGTTTCATCCTGCTGGTCAACCGGCAGTGTCCAAGCTGCTTCGTAGTCGTTGCGGCCGTCAGCATAGCATACGATAACGTCCAGTGATTCAGCAGCTGCCTGTGCAAATGCTGTACCGTAACCGGATTCGATGATCTGTGCATGGCTCAGGTCGGAAATTTTCTTTCCGTCGAAGTTTTCCATCAGCCACATTGTAGGATAAATGTAGCCAGCGGAGCTTGTTTCCTTCATAACGCCCCAGTTAGCGCCGTCGAGGTCTTCCCAAGTAAGAGCTTCGCCGTTGTTGACTTTTTCAGCAAGCTTCTTGCCGTATTCAGACGGTGTAGCATAGATCAGGGAACGATAGAATGTAACCTGCGGTCCGTCTTTCAGAGTCTTGTTGGCTTCGCCGTTCCAGTCCCGAGGATCTGTGGAGTCATTGGACAGACCATTACGTGTAGCTGTCAGAATAACGTCAACGTCATCAGAGAACAGAGCGTATGTGCCGCCCGGCAGCCAGCCCAGGTCGATGGAACCAGCAGCAAGTGCTTCACCTGTTGCGTCATAGTTTGTACCGACTGTGATCTCAACTTTGTCGATCGTATAGCCTCTTGTAGCCATAGCGTCGATGATCATCTGATCAAGGCCTGCAACACCTGTCAGAATAACATCAGCGTCCTTGGAAGGTACGAATTCGATCTTGAGGTCTTCGATGTGCTTGTCATCTGCTGCTGCAGCATCGCCTGCCGGTGCTGTGGAACTGCTGCTGCATCCTGCGAGCATTGCAAGTGCAAGTGCAGACATTCCGAATTTCTTGAAATTCATTTCTTTCCTCCTGTGATTAATCACAACGGCATTATATTCAAAATAGTTTGCACTTACAACAGATTTTATCTTTTTTTCATGCAAGAACCCTGGTTTTAAAATTCTTCCGCGTCTGAAGAAGCGGATGCAGGCGGCGCAGCCAGTCCGCCGATTCCATTTGATTCATTTACTCTACTGTGTTAATGTTTACTGGTTAGCTAGAGGTAGATTATGGACGCATTTTTAAATTGGTTTATGGCGACGATCGGACAGCATATCTCACCCGAATTGTCCGTATTTATAGTCAGTATGCTGCCGCTGATCGAAGAAAGAGGCGGACTGATCCTGGCAAAACTGCTTCAGATCCCGATGTGGAAAGCAGTATTCATCTGCGTATGCGGAAACATTCTTCCCATTCCCTTCATCCTGCTGCTCATCAAGCGAATTATTCACTGGATGGCAGATCACCATCTCTCCAAAGTGGCGAAATGGCTTGAAGACAAGGCTGCAAAGAATAAACCGAAGATCGACAAATATGGATTCCTGGGACTGACACTGTTTGTCGGTATTCCCCTGCCCGGCACAGGTGCCTGGACAGGCAGTCTGGTAGCTGCAGTATTCGATATGGATCTCAAAAAAGCATCCATTTCGATCCTGATCGGCGTCTTCCTCGCCGCAGTCATCATGACAACACTATCATACGGAGTCATCGGGGGACTTGTCGGCTGACAAGGACACCGATATGCCAGAAACCTGATACGGAAAACCTCTTTCACAGGCTGTAATTGAATACATTTCCGATCAGATTTCACTTCCTGCTTCAGCGACAGATAACTGCATTGCGTACAATGCCCGACATAGCTGTCTCCGCAGGCTTGAGATTATCAGACTGACCGATTTCGATGCTCCGCCACCGTATGGTCAGTCTTTTTTGTTGTGTTTGCTAAAACACCTGATACTCGTAAACCTTCATGTTTGAGGCTGATCACGCATTCACGCCTCGGTTATGACCTTTCCCGCACACAGGCCAGATCCGCCGGCGGATGCTCAGATACCTGGAATCAGTATCAGCATAAGCGTGTTTCATCGCTCAAGCATAGGATATGAATGAATCTGCAGAAACGGAATCTCTGTCTGATGAGAGAAACCTGTTCATCAGCCGGACAGATGCGCATCTTCAAAGCTTTATATCTCTTCATGGCAGGACCTCCTTTCGTGAATGCAGAACGATCGTTCTGCTGATGTCTGACACTTATATATACGGACAGAAATATGACGGTTCCACGAATAAAATATAAAAATGTTTTGCAGTAACGGAACAAATATAAAATGCGGGACCTCTGATCATTGCAGCGGTACCCGCATTGTGTGACTGATAATTGATCTGTTATCAGAAACCGTTCTGTTTATTCAAATTTCGTATATGTCAGCCATTCACCGGAATCTGCAATCCAGGCATTGTCTGTACCGCTGATCTTATACCATGTATAGCCGCCTGCAGATACAGGTTCTCCATATACATAGTATTTGCCGCCGTTCTTAGCCTGGCCGACTACTTTTCCGTCTGTACCGGACTTATCACGGATGTTCAGCTGATCGACCTTGACCAGTACCCATCCGACTGTTCCGTCTGTCTTGACAGGATCACCTGTGATCGTATCTGCTGACACTGCTTCCGGATAGGATGTGTATTTCAGCCATGTGCCGTCCTTGTCAGCGATCCACTGTTCTGAATCCTTATCGATCTTGTACCATGTGTAGCCGCCGTTCTGTACGGGTTTTGCATAGACGTACAGTTTGGAACCGTTCTGTGTCTGGCCTTTTACATTACCGTCAGTACCTGCTTTATCGCGTACATTCAGACCATCGACTTTGACCTCGACCCATCCGTATGTTCCTGCAGTATATACAGGATCAGCACTGGCTGTCGGCGTCGGTGTTGGTGTTGGCGCAGCAGTGGGCTCCGGCGTCATTGTAGAATACGCAAAAGGAGTCGGACTCGAACTAGCCGTGGCGGAAGGTGTGCTTTCCGCAGGCGGGGTAACCACAACGACCGGTGCAGCCGAAGCAGAGGGTTTAGGTGTTTCAGCCGGTTCATCATCTTTTTTCTTTTTGGAGCATCCTGCAAGCAGCAGCAGACAGGACGCAGCGATCAATAGTTTTCTCATAGTCCCCTTCTTTCTGTATAGAAGTATTGTACCACTATTCAGGCCGCGGACATTCTTAAGATATGGTCAGCTCAGCTGCCTTTGCGCAAGATATACTGTACCGTCCTCACGTACGTATTCTCTCTGGATCTGAAACCCGTTCCTGGTCCAGAAATGTGTTGACTGAGGATTTCCTTTATTAATGCACAGGCGCACTGCCGCAAATCCTGCCTCTTTCAGATAAGCACATACTTCTGAAATGATGGCAGTTCCTGTTCCCTTGCCCTGATAGTCTTTGTCCATCATGAAGAAACCGATAAAGGCAGTCTGTTCATCCGGATACCCGTCGATCAGATCCATGACAGCGATCATGCCGCGTTCATCAAAGAACCCGACATAATATTTATCTTCCGGTCCTTTCCCGTCGGGCAGTGCTGTCATATCATGCTGAATGTCTTCATATCCGGGCCGTGCCTGCGTATATTCATAAAACAGCGGATTGGACAGACAGATATGCCTCACGGCTTCTATATCTTGTGCATCCAGTTTTCTGACACGGTATTTCCCGGACAGTCTTTCAATATTGATCATTTTATCAAACCTCTTCGTTTTCTTCTTTGTAAGTACAGCTGACCTCTGTCAGGTTGCCGGAGGAATCGCTGACGGAGTAAACGATCCGGCCGCCTTCCACACGGCAGGACACATAATCCATCAGTTCTCCATCCGCATTGTCATGCGCTGACAAAACGCCATCCATGCAGTGTTCCGGATCAGGTGTCTCAGTGATCCTGATCACTGGTTTCTGTTTGTCATAGATCCTGATCCGCAGGATCTTCTGATCTCCGGAAGCAGTCCGGTATACCGCAATACGGTTTTCCGGTATCTGTGCAGTGAAGCCTTCAGGAAGAAACAGCGCATCAGACTGCGGATATCTGAGAATATACTGAGATGGCTGAAATACATCCCCGCACAGCAGTGTGATCTCTTCCGACCGCAGTTCCAGCCTGTCTCTTCGTAAATATACAGTATATTTCCATATACCGAACAGCAGACATGCAAATAATGTGATCAGTATCAGCGGCAGTACATGAACAGGCTGTCTGGCTGGCCTGTTCATCTGTTCCGGATGGCTGATCAGTTCAGCCATATCTTCCGGTGACAGTTTCGGTCTGGCTGCTTTTCGGACTGTTTTCATGTCAGTCCCCTGTTCCATGGCCTCTCTAAGTACGGCCATCTGAAGATAATTCAGTTTTCCGTTGGACAGCAGTCTGATCTGCTGTTCCGATAATCCGTGTGCCTGTGCTATGGCGATCTCTTTTTCCTGCAGAAATGATAGTTCCATCATGTAACCTCCTCATTTCTGTATACGCAGAAAAACAGACAGTTCACCGAAAAAAAGAAAACGGAGTGCTCCGTTTTCAGTGTGTTGTTCCTTCTGAAGCCTGGATATCATCAGTGTACTGTACAATCGCAGTGATCGCTGCGGTCAGTCCTTTGACGATATCATTCAGATTCATGCTTGGCATATTGCGCTTGTTGACAGTCTGTTCCGGCATGAACGGAATGTGTATGAAGCCGCTCCGCTTGCCCGGGAACTCATGTTCACATACATAGCGGATCCCGTACAGTACGTGGTTGCAGATAAACGTACCTGCTGTATTGGATACGGAAGCCGGTATGCCTGCCGCTCGGATCTCACGGACCATAGCCTTGATCGGCAGTGCTGAGAAGTACGCATCCGGACCGTCCGCAAAGATCGGTTCATCGGTCGGTGTATTTCCTTCATTGTCCGGAATCGCACAGTCCGATACATTGATGCCGACACGTTCGACAGATAAGTCTGTCCTGCCTCCTGCCTGACCGATGGAAAGGATCACATCCGGATCGCATTCTATGATCTTCTGACGGATCGTTTCGATCGATTTATAGCAGACTGTAGGAACTTCCAGCTTGATGATCTCTGCTCCTGCGATCACATCATCCAGCAATTTGACTGATTCGATCGCGGGATTGATCGTTTCACCGCCGAACGGATCAAATCCGGTCACAAGTATTCTCATAACTACCGCCTTTCTGTATATGAAGATAATTCTATGTTATTCGCTGACGATCGATTTTGCAAAAGCCGCAGCTGCCGCAAGATCTTCTGCATTCGGTCTGCCTTTATGAACTCCCTTGAATTCTCCTTTGCAGTGGAATTCACGTTCATCCATTTTGATGCCTGCTTTGTCTGCTTCAGCCTTTACTTTCTTCCATGTGGAATTCAGCATAGCAGCTGAACCGAAGTTGACGATGCGTCCGA
>DMBB01000061.1 GCA_003446295.1 Erysipelotrichaceae bacterium | reverse complement strand
GCATTCGTGGCGATCTCGCTGGTCGTATCTTCGATCATGATCGGCGTCATTACATACATCAGCGTACTGGAAAGAAGAAAAGAGATCGGCATCCTGCGCGCGATCGGTGCTTCCAAGCGGAACGTTTCCTCTGTATTCAATGCTGAAACATTCATCATCGGTCTTTTGGCCGGCATATTCGGCATCGTGATCACGGAACTGCTGCTGATCCCGGGCAATGCGCTGATCAGGCACTTCACGGATGCCAATGTCGTGGCGCAGCTGCCTGTCAATGCGGCGGTCATACTCGTCCTGCTGAGCGTCGTTCTGACGATGATCGGCGGACTGATCCCTTCCAGAAAAGCTGCCAAGAGCGATCCGGTAACTGCCCTGAGAACAGAATAAAATATGAAACGATGAACAGACGGTCTGTATCCTGCAGGCTGTCTGTTCTTTTCCTGGAAAAATGGACACGAAGAGAATTAAGCGCCATAATATCTATGTACAAAAGACCGCATGAAATCGTATAGAATAGTAGAAAAGGAGTACAGAATAATGCTGAATATCAATAAAAGCACTGACGACAGCAGGCTGACTGTTGCGCTGGAAGGCAGACTGGATACAAATACTTCACCTGAGCTCGAGAGTTCACTTCAGGAATCAATGGAAGGAATGACAGAGCTTGTGCTGGATCTGGAAAAGCTGGATTACATTTCATCAGCCGGCCTGCGTGTACTGCTGGCAGCACATAAGATCATGTCCAAGCAGGGCACAATGAAGGTCATCCACGTCAATACGACAGTCATGGAGATCTTTGAGATCACAGGATTCCTGGATATCCTGACAGTTGAATAAGCGGTATAGCGCATGCCGCAGAAGACCATCAGGGAAATGAGTGAGCTGGAGAGAAAGCATAACTCTCTGGCTGCACGCGTATTCCACTCAACCATCATCGGATCCATTATTCTCGGAGTCATTGCGCTTCTGATCGGCCTGGGAATGTTTTCGTACACATTGGCAGATCAGTACATTTCCGAGGGGTTCAGCCTTTCTCAGAATGCCGCAGGCTTTCTGAGCAGAACGGTGGATATCGTACCGCTGAGTGAAGCGATCATGGAGGAATACCGTTCTTTGAGCGATGAAGAACGGACACAAAACAGCAAAGAAGTCCGGCAGGAACATTTTTCGTCATTTACCGGGCGGGAAGATTACGGCTCAGCCCTTTCCGTTCTTGCGGAGTACATGACGTTTGACCAGGTGGAGTTCATCTATCTTGCCATGTATGACAAGGATACATCCTCCCTGGTATTCATCGCTGACCCGGATGATTCTGAAGACCACAGGGAACCGGGTGACTGGGAACCTGTTTCATTAAGGGAAGTGAACAAGTTCCTGAACTGGGACGGGACCAATATCGTGTATGAGATCGTCAACTCAAAGAAACTCGGATATCTCTGTACAACAGGTGTACCGATCATAGGTCCCGACGGTGCCATCAAGGCGTTTGTCCTTACGGACGTATCGCTGGCAAATGTCGTGCGCGGCATGAAGTCATTCTTCTGGCAGTATACGGTCGGAGTGCTTGTCATCATGAATCTGTTCGCTTATCTGATGACACAGCATATGAAGAAAACCGTGACAGAGCCGATCGACGCGATCTCAAAGGCAGCCAAGGACTATGCAAAGGACAAACGGGAAGGGAACGATATTGACGATCACTTCTCAAGTCTGAATATCAAAACAGGTGATGAGATCGAAAACCTCAGTCTGGTCATGTCGGATATGGAGCGTGATCTGACTGAATATGAAGAAGATCTGACAAGGGTAACAGCTGAAAAAGAGCGCATCAATACGGAACTATTGCTGGCAAACCGCATACAGACGGATATGCTGCCGAACATCTATCCGGCATTCCCGGATCATCCGGAATTTGATATCTATGCCTGTGCGAAGCCGGCAAGGCAGGTAGGCGGAGACTTCTACGACTATTTCCTGGTTGATCAGGATCATCTGTGCATCGTCATGGCGGATGTTTCCGGCAAAGGAATACCTGCAGCCCTGTTCATGATGGCATCCAAGATCATCCTTGCCAACAATGCCATGATGAATAAGAAACCGTCCGAGATCCTGAAGGATACAAATGATCTGATCTGTTCGAACAACCGTGAGGAGATGTTCGTTACGGTATGGCTGGGTATCCTTGATCTCTCAACAGGCATCATCACAGCAGCCAACGCAGGTCACGAATATCCCGCCATCATGCATAAAAACGGCAGCTTTGAGCTGATCAAGGATACGCATGGGTTTGTGATCGGCGGGCTCAGCGGATTGAAATATACAGATTATGAGATCCGGATGGAACCGGGATCGAAACTGTTCCTGTATACTGACGGAGTGCCTGAGGCAGATGGAGCAGGCATGGAAATGTTCGGTACGGAACGCATGCTGGAGGCACTGAACAGCGCCAACGGCAGTGACGTCAAGGAACTGATCGAACATATCGAGAACAGCGTCAGCGAATTTGCCGGAGATACCGAGCAGTCCGATGACATCACGATGCTGTGTCTTGAATATCTGGGAAAAGAACAAATGCGGAATGCAGCAGATCCGCATCAGAAATGAGGAAGATATATGCAGGAAGTTAATGGAAAATTTGAAGACAACAGACTTCTGATCACGTTGTCCGGGCGGATCGATTCAAACAATTCGCATCAGGCGGAAGAAGAGATCAAGCAGCTGCTGCAGGATAAAACAGCTGTACCGATCGTGATCGACGCAGAAAATCTGGAATACATTTCAAGTGCCGGCCTGCGCGTCCTGCTTCATCTGAAGAAGACAAATCCCGATCTGAAGATCATCAACGTCAAAACAGATGTATATGACGTTCTGGAAATGACGGGATTCACGGAAATGATGACAGTGGAAAAGGCATACCGTTTGATCTCTGTTGAAAACTGCGAAGAGATCGGCAGAGGTGCCAACGGTACGATCTACAGGATCGATGATGACAACATTGTCAAAACATTCCATAATGCCGACGCACTGGAAGAGATCCGGCATGAACGGGAAGTCGCCCGTACAGCACTTGTCCTGGGCATTCCGACAGCGATCTCATATGATGTTGTGCGTGTCGGCGACAGCTACGGATCTGTGTTTGAGCTTCTGAATGCCAGATCGTTCTCAAAGATCCTGTCCGACGAACCGGATAAGCTCGACTGGTGTGTTCATGAATATGTGGAGCTTCTGAAAAAGATCCACGGTACAGTCGTGCCTGAAGGGCAGTTCCCGGATCAGCGTGAAACAGTGATCGAATGGGCAAAGTTCATGCAGGACTACCTGCCGGAGGAAACAGGTTCAAAGCTCCTGAAGCTCGTGGAGGAAGTACCGAAGGACAATCACATGATCCATGGTGATTACCATACCAAGAACCTGCAGCTGCAGGGGGATGAAGTGCTGCTGATCGATATGGATACACTGGCAGTCGGACATCCGATCTTTGAACTGGGCTCCATGTACAATGCGTTTGTCGGATTCTCAGAGCTCGATCATTCTGTAGTCAAGGGCTTCCAGGGCTTTGATTTTGAAACATCAACGAAATTCTGGCATAAAGTACTGGCTGCGTATCTTGGAACGGAGAATGAGAACCGGATCACGGAAGTTGAAAACAAAGCACGGATCATCGGTTATACACGTCTGATCAGACGTTCGATCCGCAGAAACGGACTGAACGAGCCGGAACGCAAAAAAGAGATTGATCATTGGAAAGAGGAACTGATCGATCTGATCGGCCGGACAGATACGCTGCTGTTTGAAGGAAACGAGCTTGAAATTGACGCCAAGAAGGAAAACCTGCCGAAGGTCACAGCCTTTATTGAAGAGCGCATGGAAGAAGCAGGATTTACGCCGAAGGCGATCACTGTAGTGACACTCGCGGTTGAGGAGATCTTTGTCAATATCGCAAGCTATGCATACGATCAGGACAATGGCAAAGCAAAGATCCGCGTTGAAATGACGGGCGATCCGGTGACTGCTGTCATTACATTCATTGATCAGGGCAAGCAGTTTGATCCGATGGCAAAGGAAGATCCTGATGTTTCACTGCCGGCGGAAGAAAGAACGGTAGGGGGTCTTGGTATCTTCATGACCAAGAAACTGGTCGATGATATGTCTTATGAATACAAAGACGGACAGAATGTACTGAAGCTTGTCAAAAAGCTTTCATAACCAACAGAAAGAGAACTGATATATGAATTATCCGAAAAAGATCGACCTGCATATACACACAACTGTATCAGACGGCACAGATACGCCCGAAGAACTCCTGCAGAAAGTCAAAGACGCAGGAATCGAGCTGTTTTCAGTGACGGATCATGATGCGGTCAAGGCAAGCACGATCATTCCGGATCTGCTGAAAGAAGGGGACCCCGCATTTGTATGCGGGGCAGAGTTCTCCTGCAAGGATGAGGAAGGAAAGTATCATATTCTCGGATATGATTATGATCCCTCATCGGAATCGATCCTGAAGCTGGTCGATATGGGACATACATACCGCATCAACAAGGTGCGTGCGCGTCTCGATTTTCTGAAGGATCAGTTTCATTTCAGGTTTTCCGATGAAGATCTGAAAAAACTGTTTGCGATGGATAATCCCGGAAAGCCGCATATTGCGAATATGATGGTCAGGTACGGATATACAAAAACAAAAGAGATCGCGATCAAGGAATACATCAACCTGATTCATTTCGATATGGAATATGTGCGTCCCAAGGAAGCGATCGAAGGGATCCTGAGTGCAGGCGGTATTCCCGTGCTTGCGCATCCCTGCTACGGCAGCGGGGATCAGCTTGTCATCGGACAGGAGATGGATGAACGTCTCCAGAAGCTGATCGGCATGGGCCTGCAGGGCGTGGAAGCCTTCTATTCCGGCTTTACCGTCAAGCTGCAGAACGAGATGCTGGATTTTGCAAAGAAATACGATCTGTTTGTCACTGCGGGAAGTGATTACCATGGCAGAAACAAGATGATCGAACTCGCGGACAATAACCTGGATACCGTAAGCGAATATCCGGAAGAAATGAAACGGTTTCTGGATGAACTGAAAAGGCGGCATAGATGCTGAAACTGGATACAAGGACAAAGAAACCGAAGATATACAACATTGCGGCACTGTCGGTCGTCACTGCTGCGATCATGGGCTTTTTCATGTACAGCTCATTTGATCAGAACGGCGTGATCGCGGGTGCTGTTTTTGCAATGTATCTGATGGCAGTCATCGTGATGCTGG
>DMBB01000026.1 GCA_003446295.1 Erysipelotrichaceae bacterium | reverse complement strand
ACTCGAATGAGTGCGTTAGTACAATCTGCTTAAGACCAGGAGGTGGCGTATGAAGAAACAGTTGAGAATGCTTGTCCTGATGTTTGCGGCTGTGTTCAGTCTGGTTCTGTCCGCCTGCATACATCATGCACCTGAACCGACACCTGTTCCGACAGCTGCTCCGGTAACTGTGACAACGCCGGCGCCTTCAGCTACAGAACCTTCAGAGACAGAACTGCCGGTGATCCAGGTAACATCAGATCCTGACCCGACGCCGACGCCTGCAGCCGAACTGCTGGATGAGAACGGTACATATGACAGCAAGGAAGATGTTGCGCTGTATCTGCATCAATACGGGAAACTGCCTTCAAACTTCATGACCAAGAAACAGGCGCGGAAAAAAGGATGGAGTTCCGGTGCTTTGAACCGGAAGGTCAAAGGAAAATGCATCGGCGGAGATGTTTACGGAAATTACGAAGGCAAGCTGCCTGATGTTGAGGGCCGTATATACTATGAGTGCGATATCAATACACTGCATGCAAGGAGCAGGGGGCCGGAGCGCATCATTTATTCCAGTGATGGTCTGATCTGGTATACACCTGATCATTATGAAACATTTGAACTTCTGTATGGGGAGGAACCATAACATGAAATGGACGATCGAACTGGACGGAAACAAACTGTGCCAGGATAAAGAAACGGCTCATGCATATCTGAGCGAGGTCTTCTCATTCGCTGATTATTATGGCAAAAATCTGGATGCGCTTCATGACTGCCTGAGCGAGATCCATCATGAAACGGAAATATGTCTGGATCAGAAAACACTGATCATGATGGCTGAGGGAAGCTACTCCTACAGAATACTGACAGTCATGTTTGATACAGCACTAGAAAATCCTTATCTGAAGTTCCGCCTGAAACGCTGAAATAAAAACCGTGAGCAAAGCTGCACATACAGCAATACTCACGGTTTTCTTATGATCCGTTGAAATAATATTTACTTGTCACTGAATCTTTCGGCATTGACCGATCTGTCATGGAAGAATTCGATCTCTTCACCCATGGGACCGCGCACAAACGCGATGCGCGCAGGTACAGGAGGGTCGCTGGCAATGCAGATGTCCCTCGGACCGTCGAATAATTCATAGCCGGCATCTGAAACACGTGCAGCTGCTTCGTCAGTGTCATCTGTATAGAAGGCAAAATGCCGGACAGCACCTTTCAGGCGGTTTGCGTCACCGATCATGATCTCGATCCAGCAGTTGCCGGCTTCGACCATAATGCCTTTCGGCCATTCACGGACGATCTTCAGTCCGAGCAGTTCGCTGTAGAAATGTCTGACTTCCGGAAGCTGGGCCTCGGAACAGTTGAGAGAAATGTGGTGTACTCCTTTGATCATGCGATCCTCCCTGATTGAATGAGAGCAGACAGTGCATCTGCCAGTCTTGCGTGCGCTTCAGGTGTGAGATGGATACCATCAGTTTCGGAAGATGTCAGAAAGCGTGATGTATCCATATACATATAACCATTCTGTTCTGCCTGTTTGCGGTAATGTTCCGGCAGCTGCAGAGAGACCAGATATGAACGATGATCAAATTCTTTTCCGAATATGCCGTCTTGAACATGCTCATACAGAGGAGGAGGGCACAGGAACAGGATCTGCGGGACAGTATCCTGTTTTGTGCTCAGGTAGCGGACAGCTTCTTCTGCAACAGATGCAGCAGATGCGGCAATCGTTTCTGCATCTCTGTGAAATACAGTCTTCAGATCATTTGTGCCAAGCATCAGAATGATCATATCGATTGGTTTATGAGAATGCAGGGAGATCAGCAGACCGCTCATCCCGTTTTTCCATGGTGCATCCGGATCATCGACATCGGTCGTTCTTCCGCTGCATCCTTCTTCTATTACATGATATTCTTTTCCGAGCTGATTCTGAAGCCGGCAGGTCCAGCGGGTATCTTCGTCATAGCGTTTTCCTCCGCCTGCAGGGATGTAGCCGTAGGTGTTGGAATCACCATAGCACAGGATCGTATACTTCATAATTGTGCCAGAACCTCTTCGATCTGCTCTCTGGAGGCAAGTCCGGAATGGAAGGCTGTCGCACCTCCGCACGCTGTGCCGAGTTTTAAAGCGTACTCGCAGGAACCGGTTTTCAGATAACCTGCCAGAAATCCTGCAACCATGGAATCACCTGCACCGACAGAATTGACGACCGTTCCTCTGGCTGCCTTCTGTTCATAGACACAGTCGTTTTCATCAACCAGAAGAGCACCGTCCGCGGCCATGGAGACCAGTACATTGCGTGCTCCAAGTTCCTGGAGCTTCCGTGCATGCGCAATGATCTCTTCTTTCGTATTCAATACGGTACCGAACATCTGTCCGAGTTCAATATGATTGGGCTTGATCAGAAACGGACGGAATCTGAGGATATTCAGCAGGAGATCTTTTTCCGCATCGACAACAAGCCGGACTTCCGGATCGATCGTTTCCAGGATCTGTTCATAAGTACGACTGCTTAAACAGGAAGGAATACTGCCGGATATGACAAGCGTGTCTCCAGGACCGGATTTTGTCAGGTGATCCATCAGTTCCCTGAGGTCAGCATCCGTGATCACAGGTCCCATACCGTTGATCTCGGTCTCATCATCCGACCTGATCTTGACATTGATCCGGGTCATTCCTTCACAGACTTCAATGAAATCGGTGCGGATCTGCATGCCTGCCAGGCCGTCTCTCAAAGCTCTCCCTGTGAAACCGGCAATAAAGCCTGCTGCAGTACTTTCAGTTCCGAGCTCTTTCAGGACACAGGAAACATTGATGCCTTTGCCGCCGAAATAGATATGCTCGCTTGTATTGCGGTTGATCTGCCCGGTTCTGAAATGGGATGTCTGAATGACATAATCAAGCGCCGGATTCAATGTAACAGTATAGATCATGATTATCAGCCTTCTTTCACGTGCATCTTGAACACGTTCCGTCAACATTATGATACTGATTTATGCATGCTCGTTCAATTGAGCATTTACCATATATTGAGCTCGCTGTATCCCCGGTAAATGATGTCTGAAAGCTGAAAAAACACAAAAATTTTGGTTTTTCGTAGGATTTCAGCTATGTAAGCGCTTGTAAAAACCGAAAAAACAGGCACTTTCCGGAGCGAAAAACCAATTTGAAAAAAGTGCGAAAAAACCGATAAAAAAAGGTTGATTTAGGTATTAAGGGGTGTTACTATATTGAAGCACTCGCGTAGAGGCGGGAGGTTGCCGGCACGCTGAAAGCCGTTGCTACGGATAACGTGAAAACCGGGGAATTTCCGCGGAGCGATCCGTCTGGAAAAGCAAAGACGGAGTGAATATAAGGAGGAAAAATTCATGGCAAAGAACTCAGTAAGAATTCGTTTGAAAGCTTACGAGAACAGAAGTCTGGATGCTGCAAGCAAAAAGATCGTTGAAACAGCAGCCAGCCACGGTGCAAAGAAGATCACCGGACCTGTTCCGCTGCCGACTGAAAGAGAAGTCGTTACAGTCCTGCGTGCTGTTCATAAGTACAAGGATTCCCGCGAACAGTTCGAGATCCGCACACACAAGAGATTAATTGAGATTATCGGCCCGAGCGCTGAAACAATCGACGCTCTGAGCAGACTGGATCTGCCCAGCGGTGTTGACATCGAGATTAAGCTGTAAGGAAAGGAACCGGGTGAATACAGATGAAAGGTATCTTAGGACGTAAGCTCGGCATGACACAGGTCTTCACAGTAGAAGGAAAACTGATTCCCGTTACAGTGATTGAAGTAGAACCGAACGTTGTGCTGCAGAAGAAGACAAAAGAAAACGATGGCTATGAAGCTGTCCAGCTCGGCTATGAAGATGTCAAAGCATCCCGCGCTGCAAAAGCGGCTATCGGACATTGCGAAAAAGCAAACACAGCTCCGAAGCACTACATCCGCGAATTCAAGGCTGACGAACTGTACGGACTTGAAGTTGGTGCTGAAGTAAAAGCAGACATCTTTGCGGCAGGTGACATCGTCGATGTTACAGGCACGAGCAAGGGTAAGGGTTACAACGGCGTTATCGTTCGTAACAACGGTCATATGGGACCTAAGAGTCATGGTGGATCCAAGAACATCAGACACGTTGGTTCCCTGGCTACAACAGGCCGCAACAACGGCAGAATCGAAAAGAATACACCGATGCCTGGTCAGGAAGGTGGATTCACAACAACAAATCAGAATCTGACAGTGATCAAAGTAAATGCTGAAGAAGGATATATCCTGATCAAAGGCAACGTTCCGGGTCCCCGCAAGGGTCTGGTTGAGATCAAGACAACAGTTAAACCGGTCAAATCTGTTCCGGCAGTTGAACTGATCTCCTACGCGCCTGCAGCAGAGGAGGGTGAATAATGTCCAAGATTGATGTATTTAATCAGGCAGCTGCGGTTGTTAAATCAATCGAACTGAATGATGCAGTATTCGGAATCGTTCCGAATCAGCAGGCTATCTATGACACGATCCTGGCTTACCAGGCAGGTCTGAGACAGGGCACTCACTCCACAAAGACAAGAGCTTTCGTTTCCGGCACAGGTAAAAAGCCGTTCCGTCAGAAGGGAACAGGCCGTGCTCGTCAGGGTTCCACGAGAGCTACACAGTGGAGAGGCGGCGCGATCGCATTCGGTCCGCATCCCCGCAAGTACGGAATCAAGCTCAACCGTAAGGTCAGAAGACTTGCACTCCGTTCTGCACTGAGCGAAAAGCTTGCAAACAGCGAACTGACAGTTATCGAAAATCTGAGCTTCGCTGAAATGAAAACAAAGAAAGCAGTTGCGCTTCTGAATGCATTCGGCTTCGACCGCAAGACACTGTTCGTTGCGGACGCTTCCGAAGACTATGACAACGCATTCATCTCCATGCGCAACATTCCGAACGCGCTGGTCGTTTCCGTCGCTGAACTGAATGTATACGACATTGTCAATGCAGACAGACTGGTCATGACAGAAGCTGCCGCTGCTAGAGCAGGGGAGGTATTTGCCTGATGAACGCACGTGAGATTATCATCCGCCCGATCGTTACAGAAAAAACAAATGGTCTGGCTGAAAACGGCAACAAGGTAACATTTGAAGTCGCTAAAGGAACAAACAAAACAGCTGTTTCTATCGCGATCAAAGAAATTTACGGCATCACGCCGGTCAAAGTGAACATCGTCAATGTTCATGCAAAGACAAAGAGAATGGGACGCTATGTCGGCAAGACAAATACAGTGCGCAAAGCAATTGTAACGCTCCCTGAAGGACAGGAAATCAACCTGTACCCTGAAGTATAAGAGATTCAACTATCGGAGGAAATCGCTATCTCCGGATAAATGCGAAAGGAAAGTAAAGGAAAATGGCAATCAAAAAATATAAGCCGACGACCAACGGGCGCCGCAACATGAGCACCCTGGCAAACGATCGGATCACAAAGTCCACTCCTGAAAAGAGCCTGCTGGAACCCAAGAAAAAGCATGGCGGACGCGGCAATACAGGCCGCATCACAACAAGACATCAGGGTGGCGGTGCCAAACAGAAGTACAGAATCATCGATTTCAAGAGAAATAAGGACGGTATTGAAGGAATCGTAGCTTCAATCGAGTACGATCCTAACCGTAATGCAAACATCGCTCTGATCAACTATCTGGATGGTGAAAAGCGTTACATCATCTGCCCGCAGCAGCTGAATGTCGGACAGAAAATCATTTCCGGACCTGCAGCAGACATTAAGGTCGGAAATGCTATGGAACTCAAGAACATCCCTGAAGGTACATTCGTTCACAACGTTGAACTGGTACCTGGCAAGGGCGGACAGATGGCAAGAGCTGCTGGCTGCTCCGCACAGATCCTCGGCTTCGACGGCCCGTACGCAACACTGCGTCTGAGCTCCGGTGAAGTCCGCAAGGTCCGCAATAACTGCCGCGCTACGATCGGTATCGTCGGCAATGAAGACTATAACCTTGTCAGCCTCGGTAAAGCAGGCCGTACAAGATGGATGGGTATCCGTCCGACAGTCCGTGGTTCCGCGATGAACCCTGTTGACCATCCGCACGGCGGTGGTGAGGGCCGCACTCCTATCGGACGTAAGTCTCCTATGACACCTTGGGGCAAGAAAGCTATGGGTGTTAAGACACGTAAACATAAGAAGGCATCCGACGCTCTTATCATGACAAGAAGGAAGAGCAAGTAACTGAAAGGAGAGATGAAAAATGTCAAGAAGCATTAAAAAAGGCCCGTTCTGTGATGAATACCTGATGAAAAAGGTTGAAGCACTGAATGCGTCCAACAAGAAAGAAGTCATCAAGACATGGTCCCGCCGTTCAGTGATCTTCCCGAGCTTCGTGGAACACACATTCGCTGTTTACAACGGCAAGGAGCACATCCCGGTCTATGTAACAGAAGATATGGTCGGACATAAACTCGGTGAATTTGCACCGACACGTAAATACGGCGGTCACGGTGATAACAAGACCGATCGTAAGGGATAAGGAGGAGAAAACAGATGGACGTTAAAGCAACAGCAAAAACAGTTCGTTACACTCCCCGTAAAGTACGTCTTGTACTGGATACGATCCGCGGCAAGAATGTAGACGAAGCTCTTGCGATCCTGCAGTTCACACCGAACCATGCATCCAATGCGATCGCAAAAGTCGTAAAATCCGCTGCAGCAAATGCAACGCACAACTTCAACCTCAATCATGATGCACTGTATGTCAAAGCATGCTATGCAGACGAGGGTATCACACTGAAGCGTTTCATGCCTCGTGCAAAGGGAAGCGCATCACAGATTCTTAAGAGAACGAGCCACATCACTGTTGTGGTCTCTGACGAGAGATAAGGGAGGAAGATCGAAATATGGGACAGAAAGTTAGCCCGATTGGTCTGCGTGTTGGTGTCATCCGTGACTGGGAGTCCAGATGGTATGCAGAAAAAGCTGATTATGGAGATCTTCTGAACGAAGATGTCAAAATTCGTAAATTCCTCGGCGAAAAGCTGAAGGATGCATATGTTTCCCGCATTGAAATCGAACGTACAGGCAAGCAGGATGCCAAGATCCTGGTTCGCTGCGCACGTCCGGGTGCAATGGTAGGAAAAGACGCTGCCGGCAAAGATAAGATGGAAAGCCTGAAGGCTGACCTGACAAAGCTGACAAACGGCAAGGCAATCAAGATCGAAGTTCTTCCTGTAGCTAATCCTGATCTGGATGCAACTCTGGTTGCACGCAAGATCTGCGAACAGCTGGAAGCTCGTCAGTCCTTCCGTATTGCTCAGAAGAAAGCAATTCAGCAGACAATGCGTTCCGGCGCAAAGGGAATCAAGACTCTGGCATCCGGCCGTCTGGGCGGTGCAGAAATCGCTCGTGACGAGGGATATTCACAGGGTGTCGTTCCTCTTCATACACTGCGCAGCGATATCGACTATGCGCATGCTGAAGCACATACAACATACGGCAAGATCGGCGTTAAAGTCTGGATCTGCCGTGGCGAAGTTCTCCCGGGACAGATGGTCAAAGAACCTGAGGCTCCTTCCCGTCCGGCAAGAGGCGACCGCAGAACCGGCCGCGGCAACCGTGACAGAAGAAACAACTCCCGTGGCGACCGCCGCAATGCAGCAAATGCACAGCAGCGTCCGGCTGCTCCGGCACCTGCTGCAGAAGGAGGTAACGAGTAATTATGTTGATGCCTAACAGAACAAAATACAGAAGACCTCATCGTATCAGCTACGAAGGCAGAGCTAAGGCTGGCCGTGAACTCGCATTCGGCGATTACGGTATCGTAGCAGATGAGGGCGGATATGTAAGCAGTGCTCAGATCGAGGCTGCCCGTGTTGCAATGACACGTTATATGGACCGTGGCGGTAAAGTCTGGATCAAGATCTTCCCGCAGCTGGCTAAAACAAAGAAGCCTCTTGAAGTACGTATGGGTTCCGGTAAAGGTGCTCCTGATCACTGGGTAGCAGTTGTACAGGCAGGCCGTATCATGTTTGAAATCGGTGGTGTTAGCGAAGAAGTAGCTCGCGAAGCTTTAAGACTTGCAGCGAACAAGCTTTGCGTCAAAACACGCTTTATCAAGAGAGAGCAGGTAAAGTAAGCTATGAACGTTAAAGAAATCAGAGATATGAGCAATGATGAGCTCAACAAGCAGATCACAAGTCTGACTGAAGAACTCTACGGACTCCGCTTTGCACAGGCTACCGGTTCTCTGGAGAATCCGGCACGCATGAAGGATGTTCGTAAGACGATCGCCAGAATCAAGACTGTCCTCACAGAGCGTGAGATGGCCAAAGAGGCTAAATAAAGGAGGGCATGGATATGGAAGAAAGAAATAACCGTAAGGTATTGCGCGGCGTAGTCGTGTCCGACAAAATGGACAAGACAGTCGTTGTAAGGATCGAAACCAAAATGAGCCATCCTTTATATGGCAGACAGGTAAAATATTCCAACAAATTCAAGGTACATGACGAAAACAATGAAGCACATGTTGGCGATACAGTAGAGATCATGGAAACAAGACCTCTCAGCAAGGACAAGCATTTCCGTCTCGTCCGTATCGTTGAAAAGGCAGTTGTTCTTTAAACACCAGGAGGAGAAAGCAATGATTCAGAATGAAAGCAGATTGAGAGTCGCTGACAATACCGGTGCGAAGGAACTGCTCGTCATCCGCTGCCTGGGCGGCAGCCGGAGAAAGAGCGCTACCATTGGTGATGTTGTCGTCTGCTCAGTAAAGAAGGCACTTCCGAACGGAAGCGTCAAGCAGGGCCAGGTCGTCAAGTGCGTTATCGTACGTACTGCTTACGGTCTGCGCCGTGACAATGGCAGCTATATCAAATTCGATGATAATGCTGCAGTTATCATTAAAGAGGACTTGACACCGGTCGGAACACGTATTTTCGGCCCTGTTGCCAGAGAGCTTCGTGACAAAGGATATATGAAGATCGTGTCACTGGCTCCGGAAGTTCTGTAAGAAAGGAGCCGGACATATGAAAATTAAAACAGGTGATACAGTAATGGTCATCAGCGGCCATTACAAAGGAACAATCGGTGAAGTCACAGCTGTTTCTCCCAGAAGCAACCGTGTCATCGTCGAAGGCGTCAATATGGTCAAGAAGGCTCTGAAGCCTAGCCAGGAAAATCCTGAAGGCGGAATCGTCGAGACTGAAGCGCCGATTCATGTCAGCAATGTCATGATCTATGATACAAAAGCAAAGCAGGCTGGTCGTGTAGGTTATAAAGGAACCGGCAAAGACAAGGTCCGTTATAACAAGAAGACCGGAAATGAGATCAAGGAGGATAAGAAGTAATGAATCGTCTTGAAGAAAAATACAGAGAGACAGTCAAACCTGCCCTGATCAAACAGTTCAACTACACAACACCGATGCAGGCTCCGAGACTTGAAAAAGTCGTCCTGAACATGGGTGTAGGCGATGCGATCGCTAACCCGAAGCTTCTGGAAGATGCAGTAGCTGAAATGACACAGATCGCCGGTCAGAAGCCGGTCATCACAAAGGCTAAGAAGTCCATCGCGAACT
>DMBB01000277.1:5189-13579 GCA_003446295.1 Erysipelotrichaceae bacterium | reverse complement strand
ACTGACACTTGATGCAGACTATACGATCGAAGATATCTCAGCAGAAGACAGAAAAGTCGGAAGCTTCACAGTCACATTAGTCGGTGATGAGGATCATGGCTTCTACGGAAGACGTACAGTTACAGTGAAGATCACCGGTATTGCACTCTCAGATAAGAAGGTCAAAGCAAAGACAGGTCTCAGTTATCCGTATACAGGAGATGAGATCACATTCACTCCGGAAACACATCTTGTTTCCTATAACGGAGTTGACCTGACAGAAGGAACAGACTATGTCATTGACAGCTACATAAAGAACCTGAATGCCGGCACAGCAACCGTTACGCTCCAAGGCATTAACAGCTATACCGGAACAAAGAAAGTCAGCTTCAAGATCACACCTGATACGACTGCGCACACAAGAAAGATCACAGTCGAACCGGCAGTATACGCAAAGGGCGGAAGTAAACCGAAAGTCACAGTGGAAGGACTGACAGAAGGAACAGACTATACAGTCAAGTATGGAAAGAACAACGCTGCCGGAAAGGCCGGAACAGCCACGGTCACATTTAAGGGCAATTACAAAGGAAGCAAGTCTGTCCCTCTGACATTTAATGTTGAGTATAAGGATCTTTCAGAAGTCACGATCACTGCGAAAGACCTGGTCTATAAACAGGGCAAGTACCAGAGCACACCGGTACTGAAAGATACTGATGGAAAGACATTGAAGGCAGGAGTGGACTATGAGAAGACCTATGAATATTCAGGAAATATCATAGACGGAGATGCCCAGCCCGGAGCAGAGATCACAGTCACAGTAACAGGCAAAGGAAACTACACAGGAACAGCATCCGCAAAATACCGGATCCTTGAAACTGGTAAAGACATCTCCAAGATGACCTTCAAGATCAAAGACAAGGAATACATCGGTGCGCCTGTATACCTGAGTGATGATGATATTACGGTCATGCTCGGGAAAACGAAAATCGATCTGTCTGAAATAAGTTATATCGTTACAGATTACAAAAACAACGTGAACAAAGGAACAGCTTCCGTCACATTCCGCGGAGTCGGAGACTATGGCGGAGAGAAGACCGTAACCTTCAAGATCAAGGTCAGAAGTATTCTGAGCAACTGGTTCGATGGATTCGGTTATCTGAAAATAGCCGGACATAATGTTTCGTATATGACAGAATCCGATGTGACGATCGATTTCACCGGTGCAAAAATGCGAACGGAAACGTTGAAATTCATGAGCATGGAAGACGGTCAGGTCCATGACTATCAGGTGAATGTGATCAGAGTGAAGCCTGGAAGCTTTGCACTGATCAATGATTCCGTCAATGGTAATACGACAGATGCGTATCCCTTTGCGTATCATGATGGGTATTATGAAGGATATGCACGCGGCATCACGATCTCTTCAGGCGATGTTTCCACATGGCCGACAACAGTATTCCATAACGGGGACGTGATCGGACTGTTCTATGTCGAGCTGACTGACAACTATACAGGAAACTCATCCTATTACTACATCATGATCGACCGGTAACAAATCTGCTGTCGATTGAACAGTTTATGAAAGCTGACAGCTTCTGCATCTGTATGGTGCAGGGACTGTCAGCTTTTCTGCATGATAGAGGATGGATCCCGTCATGTTCATTCTGATTGAATTGATGCAGGATACTTCAAATCTCAAGACGAAACAATAAAGACCATTGTGTAAGGATATTGCAGATCCGCACTGCTATAATGGCCATATACGCATGTGAGGAAGTATTATGAGCACCACAGACAAAGAACCGATCTGGACAGTAAAATTCATTCTTGTCATCATCATGGCAATGTTTTCGGGGCTTGCTGCACAGCTGACATACCCCCTGGTAGCCAGGTTCTCACTGACCCTGAACCCGGATATTACACTGGCAGGTACGATCGCAGGTCTGATGTCCCTGATGTCTCTGTTTGTCTGTCCCTTTGCCGGACTGCTGTCGGACCGCTTCAGCAGGAAGCGCATCCTGCAGGTCTCCTCAATATGTTACGCCTCTGTACTGCTGATGCACGCACTGATCAGAACGATCCCGGGACTGATCATCCTTCGCCTGCTGGTAGGTGTATTCTTCTCGATCAACAGTGTTACAGTGGTCGCGTTCTCAACTGCATTCATACCGCAGAGCAGGATCGGTGAAGGACTCGGTTATACTGCGCTTGCAAATGTCCTTGCCCAGGCTGCCGGTCCGGCGATCGGACTGAAGCTTGTTGAGGTATCAGGCTATCCTGCAACGTTTATCCTGGCATCGGTATCTGCACTGCTCTGCGCTGTCGTGATCACGGTCCTGCCATACCGGGAAGAACAGAACAAAGAAAAAAAGAAGTTCAGCTTCAATGACCTGTTTGCGGCAGAGTTTACCGGATTCATGCTGCTGAGCGCGCTGTTCTCAGGGTGCAGCGGACTGGTAGCTACCTATCTTGCCATCCTGGCGGACCAGAGAGGGATCGCAAACATTGCATTGTTCTTTACGGTCTACTCTTTATGCATGGTCGTATTCCGTCCGTATTCCGGTAAGGTGTATGACCGGAAGGGCGTATATTTTGTCCTGATCCCGGCGATCATCAGCACAGCCTGCACGATGGTATTGATCGGTTTCGGCAAAACACTTGCGGTCATGATCGCTGCAAGCCTGTTCAACGCACTGGGGCAGGGGGCAGGTGTTCCGACACTTCAGGCAGATGTGATACGGAAACTGGATAAAAGCAGGACTGGTGTAGCGACTTCCACGATCCAGATCGGCCAGAATATCGGCAATGCCCTGGCACCGATGGCAGGAAGCTTCATGGTAAAGGCATTGGGCTATCAGGCGATGTACCTGTCCGCAGCATCCCTGATCATACTGGCCGGCTTTTTCCTGCTGTTTCTGCAGCGTATGAAAGAGGTCAGACAATGATATGAAAACAGGACTGCATCAGGCGTGTACTAAGCAGTCTGGAATCTCTGAGCATCAGACAAAAGATATCGATCAGCAACCGATTGAGGAGACAACTGTGAACTGTCTCCTCTTTGATCATTCCGCATGTTTGTTCTGTTCCCTCAGGTATTCGCTTTCCTGTAGGTATTCGGTGTCATACCGGTATTTCTGCGGAATACGGCAATGAAATAGCTCTGATCACAGAATCTCAGAAGCCGGGCGATCTCCGCAATACTCTTATCCGTTAATACAAGCAGTTCTTTCGCTGACGAGATCCGTTCATCTCTCAGATACTCAACGATGGTCTTTCCGGATCTTTCACGGAACAGCCTGATGAGGTGATAGCGGCTGATGCCGGCAACTGTCTGCTGTATGAGCCGGAAGGCATGTTCAGCAGTGTGTTCGGTCAGAAGGATACTGACCGCTTTGAACGGGATGTGCTGGAACTGGCGAATACTGATACCGTGATCT
This sequence comes from Erysipelotrichaceae bacterium, assembly GCA_003446295.1. The sequence continues at coordinate 10,163 of DMBB01000277.1, read as the reverse complement.
TTGCGTTAGGCGTCAATGATGTATCCTACCTGAACGAAAAGACAAAGGACATCATCTCCTATGAGAATTACATCCGTACTGTGGAAGAGATGACAAACCAACTGAAGAAGCTGAACATCTGGATCATTGCCCAGACGATCACACCACATCTGAAGTGCGCAAGGACCATGGGTGCCTTTACACAGGAAATGGAAGAGCTGCGTCTTTCCCTAAATGACTGGATCCGGAACTGTGACCTGTTCGATGCTGTGGCAGACCAGGAAGAAACTGTCCGTGACAGGGATGAGAAGGGATATTTCTTCCGGGAAGGACTGCATATGGGCGATCATCTTCACCCGAATGAAAAGGGCGGAAGGCTGATGGCTGAAACATATCTGTCCTGTCTGAAAAAATCGATAACCGACTGAATCCTATGAGATCCCGGCAGACCTGGGATCTTTTTTCTGACTGCTGTTTCTTCTGCGGTGATATGATTGTGCTGTACATACATCTTTTGTCGCTTTTCTGTTATACGGCAATCGCTAAAATGGCTGAATCAGATCAGAAAACAACGTATTTTTATCATGTATCGGTCTGTATTGATACGGAATCATCGGAGAAACAAATGGAAGCAGAGACAAAAAACAGAAGAACAGTTTCCGTCAGAAGACAGATCCTGATCGCTATAACACTTGTTCAGGTTCCTGTGATCATTCTGTATTTTTTCATCGTGAATAACTTTGTGGACAGATTCCGGGAGGAACAGTGGTCTTATCAGAATACCGAACTGAAGCGGTATGTATCCAGTCTTCGGGATGAGATCAAGGAGATCGACGAGTTCCTCTTTTATCACTGCTATAACAGCTTTCAGTCAGATGATCCGGATAATTCCCTGAGTGAAGTTGAATACTTTACAGAGGATCTTCTGACGCACACAGGATATATCCATTCCATCGAAGTCCTTGATCAGAACGAAACTGTTCTGTATGAAGCAGGAACAGGTTCCGATGGGATCGTCAAAGATGTGATCGCAAACGGGGACAGTGTGAACCGGGGCTGGATCGTAAGAAAATATGATGACAGCAGTTACCTGATCCGTGTCATCAATGTCAATGAAAAATATGCATCGGTCATCATATCGGTGAAACAGCTTGCTGCAGCGGCAATGGATGTGTATCATCTCAGCGGCAGTGTTCTGCTTCAGAAAGCCGGGGAGAACCTGACTTCTAATCTCTGGGTCCGTCAGGCAGAAGAACCTATACCGGCTTCCATCAAAGAACCGTATCTGCTGATGTCCAACAGGCGTCAGTATATGCTGAGCGAGTCAACGCTGATCGGCATGAGAGTTGTCTATGGCGTACCTTATCAGTATGACTTCCGCTGGCTGTATATGTTCGGATACCTGATGGTTGGCCTGGCAGTGCTGTCGCTAGCCGTAACGATGTTTTATCTGAGACAGTCGATCCTGAAACCGCTGACCGAGATGACCGGCTTCATGAAGCGGATCGGTTCAGGTGAAATAGATCTGCGCCTTCCTGACAGGAAGAGTACGGAACTGATGCAGATATCCGGAACATTCAATGACATGATGGACGATCTCAAAGACGCAAAGATCAGCTCCTATGAAAACCAGCTGACCGCAAGGCGTGCCAAGATGGATGCGCTGCGTCTGCAGATCCGACGTCATTTCTTCCTGAACTGCCTGAAAAACATCTACGCGATGGCAACGACAGGCGACTATGACGGCGTCAAACAGACAGCGTTCCTGCTGTCCGGAAACCTCCGGTATACATTGAACTTTGATGAAGACAGTGTTCCGATGCGGAAGGAACTGGATATGTGTGAAGACTACATCAAACTGCAGGGTGTCGGACAGGTACTGAAACCGATGCTGATAACGGACTGCGATGAGAAACTGGACACATTTGAGATCCCTCCCGTCAGTCTTCTGACGATCCTGGAAAATTCCTGCAAATACGGTACCAAACAGAACGGACCGCTGCTGATCCGCATTACCGGTAAGATCAGGGAACTCGATGAAAAGAAATACGCGATGATCACGGTGCAGGACAACGGACCGGGATTTGATCCCGATATGCTGAAACTGCTGAACCAGGATCTGAATAAAGTACAGGAAAACAATCACATCGGTATGGCAAACACACTGCTGAGATTCCGAATGCTGTATGGTCCGGAGTGCTCGGTCCTGTTCTCCAACAGCAGCGGTGCGAAAGTTGATCTGACGATACCGATGGAACGCGTGGATAATGAGGTAAAGGCATGAAATTACTGATCGTAGATGACCAGCTGGCAACACTGACCGGACTGACACAGGGCATTGACTGGAAAAGTGTCGGGTTTACCGAGATCGATACCGCACAGAACGCCATGGAAGCACGTATTTCCTTTGCAAAAGGCATTCCCGATGTGATGCTGTGCGATATTGAAATGCCTGTGGAAACCGGGATCGATCTCTGCACATGGGTAAGGGCACAGGAATACAGGACTAAAATACTGTTTCTGACATGTCACTCTGATTTTACCTATGCCCAGGAAGCGATCCGTCTTGGGGTATCCGACTATATCGTCCAGCCTGCACCGTATCACCGCATCCGTGAGAAAGTGGAAAAAACGATCCGTGAGATCGCGATGGAAAGCTCACATTCCAGAATGGCAGATCTCGGAAAGACGTATACCAGCAGGCAGACGGAGATTCATGCGGCGATGCTGAGAGATCTGCTGACCGGCACGATCGATGCCGCAACACTGCAGGAACTGCCGGATTTCCCGGACTTCAGCCGGGACAGCTATCTGGTGCTGATCCAGCTCGTCCAGCAGACGGAAAAGATGCGTGATTGGAATGAAAATACGCTGATGACAGCGCTGCGCAATACGATCCAGGATACGTTTGAAAAGAAGACTTACTCTTCGGTAGTGACGTTCATGGATCATCATATTTATGCGCTGGCTGTCAGGAAGATCAATGGTGTTTTGGACAGGAATGAACTGGTATCCAGGCTGCACTATCTGGAGAGCATGTTTGATATGTATATGCCGTGTTCACTGGCGTTTTATGTCCACAGCTTCAGCAGTGCCCGGGAACCGGGATCTGTATGGGCGGATCTGCTCAGGATCCAGACAACAAATGTGACGGGCAAAAAGGGCGTTTATGCGGAACAGAACGCGAATGATAAAGACAACCAGTACAAAGAACAGTTCTACAGATGGAACCTGATCCTGACGAACTCCGGAGCCGAAGCCTATGAAAAAGACGCGTTATCCATCCTGCACAGCTACGCGGATGCCGGTCTCTTAAACAATACGGTCCTGTTGGCATTCCACAGGGATTTTACCAGATTGATGCTGTCGGTCAGGGATACCGTGGATACCGACAGCATATTCGAACAGGCATCCCTCCTTTATACGGAAGCCATGCATTCGCAGAAAGCAATGGAAGAAATGCTGCATGTATTCTGCGAAGCGTACGCATCACAGAATGATGGCGACAATTCATCCAGTGTTGCCATGACGATCCAGAATTACATCCAGGAACACCTGAGCGACAATATCCGCAAAGAAGACCTTGCGGAATTGATGCACCTGAATGAAGACTATCTGACCAGGATCTTCAAGAAAGAGACGGGCATGTCCATCAAAGCCTATATCATCCAGCAGAAGATGAATGCCGCAAGGGAACTCCTGCAGACAACATCACTGTCTGTTTCCAGTGTTGCCGTGCAGCTGGGATATACCAACTTCTCTCATTTCTCGGCATCCTATAAAAAGGAATTCGGGATCACGCCGGCAGAAGAAAAGGAAAAGAACAAGTGAAGCTGCTGGTACAGTCCGATGATTACGGTATCACCAGGGGAACAGCCCGCGGTACGATCCGGGCAGTTCAGTACGGACCCGTCAGGAATACCGGTCTGTTTGCCAACATGCCGTGGGCAGAAGAGGTGACAGAATGGATCCGTCCGTTTTTTGAACATATTGCATTCGGCATTGACCTGAATATGGTCAACGGACCGTCAGTGCTCGGATACAGGGAAGCCCCTGCATTATGCCATGAAGACGGCACATTCCTGAGCATCAAAGAGAACCGGCAGCTGGACAATGCGGAAAACGGAAACGATCACATTGACAGTGAACAGCTGTACCGGGAATTCCGAGCACAGATCGAACGGTTCATTGCCATAGCCGGCAGACTGCCCGACTATGTGCATCCGCACGCTTATCAGACCGGAAAGACCGAAGCAGTCATCAGAAGGCTTGCTGAAGAGTACCGCATCCCGTATTCCATGGATTTTGCAAAGCTGCCTGATGCCGTCATGCCATCAATGGGCTGGTATACCTTCGGAACGATGGAACAGCAGCTTCAGGAGGATCCGTTAGGCTATCTTCTGGAAGACAGAACCGGCTATCTGAAACATGAATACGGCTATCTGATCACGCACTGCGGCGAGCTGGATTCCGATACGCTGCATCTGCCGTTCAATATCTGCCGTCTGAGAGACCTGGAGGCACTGACCGATCCGCGCCTGAAGCGGTGGATCGATCACAACAGGATCGAACTGATCACATTCAGAGATATCAGAAATCAAATCTGATAAAGTCAGAAAACTTAGCCTGATTCGTGCCGGATCTGCGAAGAATGACATGAATCTGACGCGAAAGCGGATGAACATGCGTGCACTTACGATTTTCCGATACCGGAAAGTCGTTTTTTTGTCAACGGAATTTCAACATGTCGAAAAAGTGATGCATACGTTTCGAGAAAGCGGTAGTGAACAGGCACTGCAAAAAGCTATCTTATAAATGCAAGGAAGCAGAAAGCTTCAGACAGACTCAGGAGGTGCAGCGTATGGCTGAAAAAGGGGAAGTTCTCGTAGAGGTAAAAGACCTGAATAAGAACTTCGGCGTCACTGTCGCCCTGCACAACGTAAACATGACCATCAAGCGCGGAGAGATTCGCGGACTGATCGGTGAAAACGGTTC
>DMBB01000277.1:0-5045 GCA_003446295.1 Erysipelotrichaceae bacterium | reverse complement strand
GGACAGCCCTGGAAACCGAAGGATTCACTGGAAGCCCTTCATAACGGTATCGGTATTATCGTTCAGGAAATGGGCACGGTCCCGACGATCTCGGTTGCAGAAAATATCTTCATCGGTGACTATGACAGATTCAAGGTCGGCCCGATCATTTCCAAAAGAAAGATGGTTGAAGAAGCACAGAAGGCACTTGAAAACATCGGTGTAACGGATATCAACGCTGCAAGGGTGACAAGAAACTACAACATGGAACAGCGCAAGCTGATCGAAATCGCCAAGACGATGGCACACGATCCTGAAATGTTCGTAGTAGACGAAACAACAACAGCGCTCTCAGAAAGCGGACGTGAGATCCTCTACAGACTGATGAGAAAGGCAGCGGATGACAACAAAGCAGTCGTATTCATCAGCCATGACCTGGAAGAGATCATGGACAAGTGCGATACACTGACGGTTCTCCGTGACGGCGATATCATCGGCTCCCTCGAAAAAGAAGAATACGATCCGGACCTGATCAAAAAGATGATGATCGGCCGTGATGTCAAAGGCGACTACTACCGTTCCGATATGGAAGGCTACAGTGACGAGGTGGTCCTGAAAGCGGAAAACCTGACAACGATGCGGGATCTGCTCTGCTTCGATCTGGAGCTCCATAAAGGTGAGATCCTCGGAATCGGCGGCCTGTCAGAATGCGGCATGCATACACTGGGAAGAGCACTGTACGGACTTGAGGACATCATAACCGGAAGCGTCACACTGACAAAGTCCGGAACGAAGATCACTTCACCGGAAATTGCCTTCAACCAGAGAATGGGCTATGTCTCAAAGAACAGAGACCAGGAATCACTGGTCCTGAACGGATCGATCGCAGTCAACATCCAGTCCACCGGTTATAAAGCAAACAGGGGTCTCGGGTTCTTTATCTCAGATAAAAAAGAAAGAGATTACGCACAGCTGCAGATCGACAATCTGGCGATAAAGTGCAACGACATGTTCCAGCCCGTCAGCGCAATGTCAGGCGGCAACAAACAGAAGGTCGTCTTCGGCAAGTGGCTGGCAGCGGACGCGGAGGTCCTGATCCTGGACTGCCCGACACGAGGCGTTGACATCGGTGTCAAGGCTTCCATGTACAAGCTGATCAACGATATGAAACAGGCAGGGAAATCGATCGTACTGATCTCGGAAGAACTTCCCGAGCTCTGCGGTATGGCCGACAGACTGCTGATCATGAAAGACGGCAAGGTAACAGGTGAATTCCTGAGACCTGACGGCTACGACAATACAGAACTGATCGACTGCATGATCTGAGAAGGAGGGGAAAACGATGACAGATAAAGATTTATCAAATGAAGAACGTGCTCCCAAGCTGACGCTCGGTGACCGTATCAACATCATCAAGAACCACCGCTTCTTCCCGATCATCTTTCCGCTCACGATGCTGGTAGTACTCTTCTTCCTCTTCGTGGCACTGACCGGAGGAAAGTTCCTCAGCGCAACGGTGATCAAAGGTATCTTCAACCAATCGCTGATCATCGGTACACTGGCAACCGGTGTAGCATTCATCTATACGACCGGCAACGTCGACTTCTCTGTAGGATCGGTCATGGGACTTGCCTGTGTCATCGGCGCACTGGTCTACCAGTCCACCGGCAGTATGGTGCTGTTGATCATCGTAACGATCATCTGCGGTATCCTGCTGATGATGGTTAACTGCACGATGGGCGTGACATTCCACATCATGCCGGCAATGGTCGCAATCGTTGCACAGTCCATCTACAGCGCACTCTGCCAGACACTGGTAGGTGCGAGCCCTCTGAAAGTTGACTTCAAAACCTGTCAGGCACTCGAAGGAAATCTCAGATATGTATTATTCGGAGCATACTTCATTGCCTGCCTGATCCTGTATCACAGAACAGAGATCGGCCGCAAGCTCCGTTTCATCGGCGGCAACGAAAACTGCGCGGTACAGACAGGCATCAATAAATCCAAGACACTGTATCTGGCATTCCTGTTCGCAGGGATCGGCGTCGGGATCGCCGGCGTCTTCCAGACACTCCGTACAGCAAATGTTGCACAGAATGTCGGAAACGGCATGGGCATGAACGTCATGCTGGCGACAGTCCTCGGCGGCATGTCGATCTTCGGCGGCACAAAATCCAACTGCTACGCCGGTCTGATCGGTGCGATTACAGTAACGATCCTCGACAAGGGACTTCTCATGATGGGTGTCTCTTCCACAATGATCCAGGGTGTCCGCGGCGTCATCTTCCTGCTGCTGGTATTCCTGAACAGTGAACGCCCGAAGACACTGCCGACAAAACAGCAGTTCTGATGAACAAAATGGAATCAAGTGTACATAATAGAAAAAGGAGAAAGAAAATGTCACTGAAAAATTTGATGAAGAAAGCATTAAGCTTCGGCCTCGCAGCAGCAATGCTCACAGCATGCAGCGGCGGCGGATCTGCATCCGGCGGAGAATCCGGCGGTTCTGAAGGCGGTTCTTCCGCTTCCGATCAGAAATACAAGATCGGTATTCTTGAAGTTCAGCTGAACGACGAAAGCACGAACCGTGCTGAATACTTCCGCAACTACATCGGACCTGAATACAATGTTGAATTCATGTTCTCCGAAGCGATCTCCGATCTGGATGCTGCACTGTCATTCCTGGAGAACGCAGCAGATGCAGGATGTGACGCGATCATCAACTACTATCCGGTCAAGGACAATACAGAACAGCTCGTTCAGAAGGCAGCTGAACTTGGCATGGTATTTGTTGAAAACGGCGGCCGCGGCAAGGCAAATGATGATACTTATGCAGCAAAATATGACAACTTCGCAGGCGGCTTCCAGGCTGACCAGCCCAACACAGGTGCGCTCTTCAAGAAGTGGATGGAAGAAAATATCGACACATCCGAAGAACACGGCTATCTGATCGCTACAGGCGGCGCTTACCAGGGCAACGACCAGCAGACACAGATCTCCGCAAACATGCTCTCCGCTCTCGAAGAACTCTATGGCCTGAAGTTCGATCTGACAAAAGAAGAACTCTATCAGTCCTCTTCCCCGATCGACGGAACAAATGACAAGGGCATCGAAGTTTACTGCTATCCCGGCATGCCGACAGCCAACGGCTGGCTCGAAGGTCTCACAGCTGCTCTGCAGACAGGCAAATATGACTACATCCTGACAGCACCGAACGTAATCGGCAGTATCGGTACAGCAGTCAACGAACTCGAAACAGCAATGAACAAAGACTTCACATGGATCGGCTTCGGCACATTCGGCGACGCTCTGAAGACAGCTATTTCCACAAAGGATTCCTTCGGCAACCAGACAGTAGCCATGTCCACAGTCAAGTTCACATCCATCGTTTCCGCAATGGCATTCGCAAAGGTTTACAACACACTGACAGGACATCATGATGTCAACCTCGTCAGCGACGGCACATCAGTCAACCTGTTCCGTATGAACGCAGTTACAAGCCCTGAGCAGCTCGAAGCAATGGCCTCCTGGGACCAGCCCGGCAGATGGGTAGCTGATATCGACTTCGTCAACAGCCTGATCACAGAAAGAGGCGGCGCGACAACAAACGAAGAATTCCAGAACAACATCTACAAGCTCGACTACGATGCGATCTACGCAAGACTCGGCAAATAATCAGTAAAAAAAACATGAAGTGTCAGTGATGAGGAGGAATGGTTATGAATAACAGTAATATGAAGGATACACTGATCCATCTGGCAAAGGCGATCGCCGTCCCCCTGGTGGTATGGGCAATCATGGAACTTATCGACAGATCCATGGTCGGCATGGGTGTCATCAACAACGCAGCGGACTTCAAAACACTGTTCCGTAATCTGATCTCATCACTGGCATTTGCCCTGGCGATCAGTACGAACCTGCAGTGCGGAAGAATGGACCTCTCGATGGGTGCCCAGATGTACGCAGGCGTGATCTTCGGCGGAAACATCGCAATGATGCTGGGCTTCGGCGGCGTCGGTGTCCTGATCATCTCAATGATCATCGGTGGTCTGTGCGGACTGCTGATCGGAACGATCTTCGTCAATCTGAGGATCCTGCCAATGGTACTTGGTCTCGGTATGACGCTCGTCTTCGAATGCATCTGCTTCGCGATCAACAACCAGCAGGGTGTCATCCTCTTCGGTCAGAAGGGAATGGAGATCCTCTCAAATGTAACATTCATCATCATCGTTACAGTAATTGTCATCGGCGCAGCACACTACCTGTTCCAGTTCTCAAGATTCGGATTCCGCTACAGAGCGATCCAGGGCAGCCAGAAGCTCGCTGCTGACGCCGGAATCAACATCTTCCTGAACTGCATCCTCAGCTACGTGATCGCCGGTGTCCTGGTCGCCTGTGCAGGTGTCTTCACCACAGCATACAGCGGAAGCCTTGCTCCGGTACTCGGTATGAGCTCCAACGCGAAAGTGTTCTCCAACATGTTCCCGATGGTACTCGGTGCCTGGATCGGCGGAATGTGCAATAACCGTGAGATCGGTGTCCTGATGGGTGCTGTATCCGTCAACTTCCTGCTGATGGGACTCGCAAAACTCGGTCTCTCCGCAAGCGTTCAGAACGTCATCACATACACACTCTTCCTGGTCTTCATGATCTACAACATGAACAAGCACAAGATCGCTTACGCGAAAGCAAGAAAAGCACGCCTTGCGCTGGCCCAGAAAGTAATGGCTGAAAAAGCAGCCGCATAAAAAATAACCCCTTCGAACAATCAGAAACAGCCTTCCGCGCGATGCAAATGACGGGGAGGCTGTTTTCCGTAATACAGAAAAACAAGGAGATGACCAATATGAAAGCAGTTATGGTTATGTATGATTCTCTCCGCCGCATGGATCTTCCCAGCTACGGAGGAAAAGAGATCGAACTTCCGAACTTCAAACGTCTGGCAGAACACACGGTCGTGTTTGACAACAGCTACGTATGTTCCATGCCCTGCATGCCTGCCAGAAGAGAGATCCATACAGGCAGGGCAAACTTCCTGCATAGAAGCTGGGGACCGCTGGAACCGT
>DMBB01000212.1 GCA_003446295.1 Erysipelotrichaceae bacterium | reverse complement strand
ATCTGATCGCTGCAGGAGAATGGAATATCTGAAGCCGATATGCAGTCAAAGAACCTGCATTTCACCACAGAATACATACTTTCGATTGTTGATAACGCTGTTTTTGATTAGAAACAGCGTTTCTATCCGGGATATATAACGAAAAGACCAAAAAAGGACGGCGCACCGTCCTTGCAGGGATCTTATATATTCAGCAATACAAGAGATACCAGTATCATCAGCAGACCCAGCGACTGGTTCTTGCTGAGATGTTCATGGAACAGCAGGATGCCTGCAGCAGTTACCAGAAGGATGCCGCCGGCAGAGAATACCGGATAAACGATAAACGAAGGAATGCTGCGCAGGGCAGCCAGCAGGAACAGGGAAGAGAAATAATTCGGAATACCGATCGCAATGCCTGAGGCAAGATCCTTGAGATGTGCTTTCTTTCCGGTTTTGCGGGTTTCCCATAACAGCAGGAATGTCGTCAGGATCGAAGCACACAGGAACAGCAGAAACATGTATACCGGTTCTTCTTCCGGAAGCTGGGCAGTACTGTAGACCTTTGCCATGGCGTCAGCCATGCCGCTGGTCAGCAGAACGATCAGCAGGCTCAGCAGGTGAAACTGCTGTGCGTGTTCATCGGAAGTTCGGTTCATGACCAAGAATGCCAGAAGTACAAACAGAATGCCGCAGCCCTGCAGGACCGTAGGCATTTCATGAAACAGGAAGATGCTGAGGGCAAGGGGGACGAGCAGTCCGAGCTTGGAGAATGCTGAAGTCAGGATCGCTCCGCTCACAGGGATCGATGACTGCAGACAGACAAGCGACAGCACAAACAGTACGCCTCCGGCCACGCCGCACCAGACTGTTGCCGGATGTGCATTCAGCAGGAGGGCTTTGTCAGGGATCAGCAGAAACCCGATCACGGAACATGTCAGATAGTTTCCCAGGATCATTCCGTATCGGTTTGACTGTGATGAACTGAACTGTCTCATCAGCAATGTCAGTGATGCCGTGCAGACGATCGCCATTGCCAGCGCGGCAGGAGAAGGTATATTCATAGCGGCTTCCTTTCTCAAGATCCAATGCATGTATTATTGCACACCGCCGGCAGAAACGTACAGATAAACAGTCTGCAATCTGATCACGGGACTGAACGGTTCATGCCGATCCTATGCACTATCCCCGTGCGCATGGTATCCCTTCTATTTTCTGGTCTGACAGTTACAATAAATACAGGTGAACGACATGAAATACAGGATCGGAGATGTATCAAAAATGCTGCACATATCGGATCAGATGATCCGGTATTATGAGAAGAACGGCGTGATCCATCCGGAACGCTCGGGAGACGGACAGTACCGCCTGTACAGCGAGATGGATGTTTTCCTGCTGTTTGAAGCGATGAAGTACAAGGAATGGGATATCAGTATTCCCGAGATCAATGACATGATCTCCAATGACTATTACACAACGCTGATCGAACGGCTCGGAATATACGAGAAAAAACTGGCAGAAGAAGCCAGAATGCGGAACGCTATGCTGCAGAGAGTCGCCAGGGTAAGGCGCAAGCTGAAGCTCAGCAGGTATAATGTCGGACATATTGCCGTCGATATTCTGCCGGAATGCGAGCTGTTCTTCATGGGAGAATCACAGGGTGAATCCTATGATATCTACATGATGGATGAAGAGATGGCCAGTATCGTTTATTCATCCGAATACGTGCCGTTTTTCGATCCGTACGTTGAATATGACGGCAATAACGGTACATGGTGGTATCTGATCAACAGCGATCTGGCAGAAATGCTGAAGCTGCCTGAGCACGGCAGACACAGGCATCTGGAAGAGCAGGCAGTCCTGACGACATTCATTGACATGGGAGATCCCGGTGAATTCACGCCTGACAAATATCTGCCGCTTCAGAAGTATGCAGAAGAAAACGGTTATGAAACTGCCGGACCGATGTGCGGCGTGATCGTCGGCAGGGGAAATGAAGGCGATCACTTCCGAAGAATGATGCAGATGGTGCTGCCGATCAGAACTCTGTGATGGTTACAGGAGGAATGGGTCCGGTCGTTGTATGCGGCGGCGGTGAAGTAGGCGGCGAGACTGCAGAATTCATTTCCCAGACAAACAGGGATGTCACGATCCTGGAAATGAAGCCGGCGATCCTCTCTGACATGTTCGTTGTCAACATGATCTCCCTGATCAACCGCATCTACAAGCAGGGCATCAAAGTGATGACCAATGCAACAGTCAAAGCCATCACGGAAAACAGCGTCACATATACGGACGCTGAGGGCAAGGAAGTCACGATCCCGGCAGAAACAGTCGTTTCCACATTCGGATACAAGGCTTACAATCCTCTGCAGAAGATCGCAGAAGAAAACTGCAGTGAAGTCTATACGGTCGGCAGCGCTGTCAAAGCAGGCAATGCGTTAACGGCAATCCGTGAAGGCTATCAGGCAGGACTCAAACTGTAGCACAATGATTCAAGGCAGGATGAAAGTCCTGTCTTTTGTGCGACGGGCAGTCGCAC
>DMBB01000042.1 GCA_003446295.1 Erysipelotrichaceae bacterium | reverse complement strand
TGTGGGAAGCAAACATGGATCTGCTGAATGCAAATTCAGAGCTGGATCTGGGCGATAATTCCTGGAAGATCTACACCGAAGACATCAATACACTTCCGCAGTATATCGGCGCTGATGCGCATGTGGAAAACAGCTATGTCACACAGGGAAGTGTTGTCCTTGGTGATATCAAGAATTCCGTACTGGGTACAAACTGCACGATCGAAGAACGCGCAAAGGTCGTTGACTCCGTCATTATGCCTGGCGCTGTTGTAGGTGAAGGTGCAAAAGTCACCCGCTGCATCGTAGCAGATGATGTTGTTGTTCCTGCAGGTGCCGTACTTGGCAGCGCAGACAGCGAGCACATCAAGCTTGTTGCAAAGGAAGCAGAGTAGGAGGACAGATCATGCGTGCATTAGGTATTATCAATTTTGAAGACGATACAGCGAACATTGAAGGACTTGGTGAATTCAGACCTGTTCCTGCAATCGCGTTCCTGGGACGTTATCGTGTTATTGACTTCATTCTCAGCAACATGACCAATTCCGGCATCAACAACGTTCATGTTTACTGCAAGGAAAAACCTCGCAACCTGTTCGATCACCTGGGTGACGGAACACTTTACAACATCAATTCCAAGCGCGGAAAGCTGCGTATTCTCTTCGGCGAGAAGTCTTTCTCCTCACCGGTTTACAATAATGACATTGCAAACTTCATTCTGAATATGCAGTACATTGAAGAAGATCCGAATCCGTATGTCGTAGTAGCACCCAGCTACTTCGTATACTCACTCGACTTCAATCCTGTTCTGAAAGCACATGTAGATTCCAAAGCTGACGTAACAGTTCTTTACAAGGCAACAAACGAAGCAAAGAACAGATTCCTCGGCTGCGATGTACTGATGCTTGACAAAGAAAAGAGAGTCACAGAGTTCGCAAAGAACCGCGGCAATTACAAAACAAGAAACGTTTCTCTTGAAGCTTATGTCATGACAAAGAAGCTGTTCATTGAACTGGTTGAAAAAGCAGCCAAGACATCTTCTCTGTACTGGTTCAAGGATATTCTGGCAGAATCTGCCGGCACACTGGATATCCGCGGATACGGCGTTAAGGGATATGTATCCTGCCTCAATTCTCTGCCTGAATACTATCGCACAAGCATGGAACTCCGTGACCGTGACGAAGCTGCTTCACTGGTCAAGCCTGAATGGCCGATCTACACACATACAAACGATTCCTGCCCGACACGCTATACAGAAAATGCAGAAGTTACAGACTCACTGATCGCTAACGGCTGTGTTATCGAGGGCAAGGTCAATGGTTCTGTCATCAGCAGAAACGTAACGATCCGCAAAGGTGCTGAAGTCAAAGACTCCATCATTCTCCCCGGCGCATATATCGGCGAAAAAGCAAAGCTCGATCATGTGATCGTTGACAAGTATGCGATCGTGCATCATGTCAAGAAGCTGGAAGGTACTGACGAAGAACCTGTATACGTAAAACGCAGAGACCGCATCTAGGAGGAGAGCTTTTATGTCAAGATCAATTCTGTTTGTTGCGGGTGAAGGCCTGCCGTTCATTAAAACAGGCGGCCTTGCGGATGTCATCGGTGCACTGCCGAAGGCACTTGCCCAGCGCGGCCATGATGTCCGTGTCGTTCTTCCGCTTTACAGCAAAGTCATTGAAAAGCATTATGACAAGCTGATCCGTCTCGGAACGATCCGTGTCCATTCAGGATGGATCGACCAGCCGGCAACATACTATTCCTGCACGGTAGACAATGTTGTTTATTACTTCATTGAACACCAGGGATATTTTGAGAGACCTGCACTGTACGGCTATGATGATGACGGCGAACGTTTCGCATTCTTCCAGAGAGCTGTACTGGACATGATCTATTTCATCAACTGGTGGCCTAACATCATCCACAGCAATGACTGGCAGACGGGTATGATCCCGCTGATCTGCCATGCATGCTATGCGGATGATCAGAGATACCAGCAGATCAAGCATGTCTATACGATCCACAATCTGGCATTCCAGGGCAACTTCGGCGTAGATATGCTGCCGACATGCCTGGGCCTTGATTACTACTACTTTGACAACGGATCGATCAAGTTCGATACAGGTATCAGCTTCATGAAAGCCGGTATCGTCTATGCGGACAAGATCACGACCGTTTCACCGACATACGCAAATGAGATCCTGACAGAAGCATTCGGTGAGAGAATGGATTCCATTCTGCGCTACAGAAGAGATGACCTCTGGGGCATCGTCAACGGTATCGATACAGATACATGGAACCCGAAGACAGACCCGTATCTGGCAAAGAACTATGATCTGAGAAGCTATGTTTCCGGCAAGAAAGCCAACAAGGCTGCTCTGCAGGAAGAACTCGGACTGGAAGTCAGAGATGATGTACCGCTGATCGGTCTGGTATCCAGACTGACAAATCAGAAGGGTATCTATCTGATCACAGACCGTCTCCATGAGATCATGGGCATGGACATCCAGTTTGCTGTACTGGGTTCCGGTGAAGCAAATGCCGAGAATGCATTCCGCTGGATGGAAAATGAGTTCAAGGGCAAGGCTGTATTCTATAACGGATACAATGAAGAACTGGCACACCGCATTTATGCAGGCGCTGATATCTTCCTGATGCCTTCACTCTATGAACCTTGCGGAATCGGTCAGCTGAACGCAATGCATTACGGTACTCTGCCGCTGGTTCGTGAAACAGGCGGTCTGAAGGATACCGTACAGCCGTTCAACCAGTATACAGGCGAAGGCAACGGATTCAGCTTCTGGGCTGCAAACGCTGACGATATGGTCTATACGATCCGCTATGCTGTTGAACAGTACTACAACAACAAACCCGGCTGGAAGGGTCTGATCAAGAGCGCGATGACAACAGATGTATCCTGGGATAAATCTGCTGCGATCTACGAAGAACTCTACTACCAGATCTGCAACTGGCCTGATTAATCGGATGTTCAGAGGGACTGTACCTTGTGTACGGTCTCTTTTTTAATGCGGATGATATATATTTGGTGTAAAATACAGAAAGGAATGCATGTGTCCATGCATGCGTCAAAAGGGAGACGGCCTGAATGAAACGCTGGTGCAGACTTTTTCTGATCTTCGTATTAATGATCTCTGCGGGATGTTCATCACAGCAGAGTGTTCAATATTCTGTATCATTTGACACCCGCGGCGGTGGTCAGATCATGCCCATGATGGTAGACAAGAATCATCCGATCGAGGTGGAAGACCCGGTACGTGAGGGATATACATTTGAGGGATGGTATTCCAGCCCTGATCTTTCGGCAAAATGGGATAAAAATGACAAGGTGACGGAAGACACTGTTTTGTATGCATCCTGGTCCAAGCAGACAAGGACGATCTCATTTGAAACAAACGGTGCTGAACCGATCGAACCCATCACATTGAAATACGGGGAAACTTTTTCCATGCCTTCCCTGACGATCTCAAGAGAGGGCTATGGATTTCAGGGCTGGTTCTATGACCGCAATTATACCGAACCGTATTCCGGATCTTTTGAAGTCACGGAGGATGTGACTTTCTATGCTGAATGGAAAGAACTCACCTACGCCGAGATCAAGGTCATGAACCTGATCAACCAGAAAGACTACGGAGTGGTGAACGGTACGGAAGCTGCTTCATTATTGATGGCACTGCAGTCAGCCGGACATGCACTGGATTACAATTTCACATCCTTTATCAAGAACATTCCTTATTCCGCCGACGGTACACCTGTTACCGGATTTGCGGGAGACCTTTGGACCGATACCGAGCAGATCGACGGTATTCTTCCTGAAGCGCTTGAAACATGGGCGAACAACTACGGTTCAGCAAAGAATATCAGCGGATGCGAAATGGAAGACCTGATCGCCTGCATTCTGGACGGGCATCCGGTCGTTGTATGGCTGACAAATGCGTTCCAGGCAACGCAGCCTGTCAATTATCCATGGGGTGCTTATAAAACAAATGTCTGCGTGATGACGCTGTATGGCTATGACGAAGGAAACAACAGTTTCCTGGTGGCTGATCCGACAGGCAGAAATGACGGGCTTTACTGGGTGTCATACAAAACATTCCAGAATGTATGGAACGTATATCCCGGTGCTGTAGAGATCTGGTGACAGGACAGAAAGAAAGATTATGGAACAGGATAAGCTTTACAGGACGATCATGAGCGCCGCGGCACTGGTGCTCCTGGCATTGTATTTTTTCGGGATCGTGAATGAAGTGACGCTGCTGTATGTACTTGGTTTTTGTTGGGTATATATGACTGTGCGCCAGGCGTTAAAATATATAAAAGAAGGAAATACAGTTATGGCGGTCCTTTCGGGACTGCTTGGCTGTGCAATGATCGCGCTGATTCTCAAGCGTGTATTATAGACGGTTTGCAACAATTTGTCAGATGTACAAATTTCATGTGAACAGTTACACAAAATTTGCTGTCTCCGTTTACTCGAATATTAAGCGGATGATATAATTGTTACGCAAAAAGGAGGATTCTTCATGGCAAAAGTAACACTCAAAGATCTGGACGTTAAGGGCAAGCGCGTAATTGTTCGCGTTGACTTTAATGTCCCTCACAAGAACGGGGTCATCACGGATGATAATCGTGTCCGCGCTGCCCTTCCTACAATCAACTATCTGACAGAACACGGCGCAAAGGTCATTCTTCTGAGCCATCTGGGCAAGGTAAAAACGGATGAAGATAAGGCTAAGAACGATATGAGCATCGTTGCTGAGTGCCTGGCTAAGCTGCAGAGCGCACCGGTTCATTTTGTAAACGCAACACGCGGTCCTGAACTCGAAGCAGCAGTCGCTGAACTCAAAGAAGGCGAAATCGTTCTGATGCAGAACACACGTTATGAAAAGGGTGAATCCAAGAACGATCCCGAACTCGGTGCTTACTGGGCATCCCTGGGCGATCTGTTCGTATGCGATGCATTCGGTTCAGTACACAGAGCACACGCTTCCACAGTCGGTATCCCGACACATCTGCCTTCAGCAGTCGGCTTCCTTGTTGAAAAGGAACTGAATGTTCTGGGCGGCGCGCTGAACGATCCTCAGAGACCGTTCGTTGCAATTCTCGGCGGCGCTAAAGTATCCGATAAGATCGGCGTCATCGAAAACCTGCTCAAGATCGCAGACAAAGTCATCATCGGCGGCGGTATGGCTTATACATTCTCCAAGGCTATGGGCGGCGAGATCGGAACATCCCTGCTTGAAGCAGACAAGATCGATCTGGCAAAAGACTTCCTGGCTAAGGGCGAAGGCAAGCTGATCCTTCCGGTCGACACAGTTGTCGCTAACGATTTCTCCAACCCGACAGAGATCAAGACAGTCAAGGCTGGTCAGATCCCTGAAGGATTCATGGGTCTTGATATCGGACCTGAAACGATCGCACTCTTCAAGAAAGAACTCGAAGGCGCAAAGACAGTATTCTGGAACGGACCGATGGGTGTGTTCGAAGATCCTCGTTTCGCAGTAGGTACAGTTGAAGTCTGCAAGACTCTGGCTGAACTCGAAGGCGCTACAACGATCATCGGCGGCGGCGACTCCGCTTCCGCAGCTAAGAACCTCGGATTCGCAGAGAAGTTCTCCCACATCTCCACAGGCGGCGGTGCTTCCCTCGAATACATGGAAGGAAAGGAGCTCCCGGGCGTAGCTATTATTCCCGAGAAATAATCAATATGGCAAGAAAACCTATTATCGTCGGCAACTGGAAGATGAATAAAACTCCTTCTGAAGCTGAAGTCTTCATGAAGGGCATCGAAGAAGTTCTGACAGGAACTGAAGCAGCTGATTACGGTATCGGCGCTCCGTATGTTGACCTGGATGTCTGCGTCAGAAACGCTAAGAACCTGATCATCGCAGCTGAAAACTGCAATGAAAAGGACAGCGGCGCTTATACTGGCGAAGTATCTGTTCCGATGCTGAAAGAAGTCGGTATCACTTACTGCATTATCGGCCATTCCGAGAGAAGAACTTACTATGCTGAGACAGACGCTGCATGCGCTGCAAAAGCAAAGAGACTGCTGGCTGACAACATCATCCCGATCCTCTGCATCGGTGAGACAGAAGCACAGTATGATGCTGGTGAAACAGCAAACGTCATCAAGTCCCAGCTGGAAGGCTCCCTTGCAGGACTGACTGCTGAAGAAGTTGCCAAGATGGTCATCGCTTATGAACCTATCTGGGCAATCGGCACAGGCAAGAGCGCTACAAAAGAGATCGCTGAAGACTGCTGCAAGTGCGTTCGTGAGAACGTAAAAGCTCTCTATGATGAAGCAACAGCAGAAGCAGTACGCATTCAGTATGGCGGAAGCGTCAAGCCTACAAACATCAAAGAATATATGGCTTGCCCTGACATCGACGGCGCACTGATCGGCGGAGCATCCCTGAAGGTCGATTCCTTCAAGGAAATCATTGACGCAACAAAATAAGGTTCTAACGGAGAAATGATCTCCGGGAATAATGATCAAGGTATTACAAGGAGGACAAATCAAAATGCCTAGTATCGTAAGTGTTTATGCACGTGAAGTAATCGACTCCCGCGGAAATCCGACAGTTGAAGCAGAAGTCACAACAGAATCAGGCGCTTGGGGACGTGCAATCGTTCCGTCCGGCGCTTCCACAGGTGAACGTGAAGCTATCGAACTTCGTGATGGCGACAAGACACGTTTTGGCGGAAAAGGTACTCTGAAAGCAGTTGAAAACGTTAATACAAAGATCGCTCCGGCTATTCTTGGTATGGATGTTACAGAACAGACAGCTATCGATAAAGTTATGCTTGAACTCGATGGCACACCGTTCAAATCCAATCTGGGTGCGAATGCTACTCTGGCTGTTTCCCTGGCTTGTGCAAGAGCTGCAGCTGATTTCTATGGCGAACCGCTCTATAAGTATATCGGCGGCGCAAACGCAAAGGTTCTCCCTGTTCCGATGATGAACGTTCTGAACGGCGGCAAGCACGCTGACTCCGCTTCCGACGTACAGGAATACATGATCATGCCTGTTGGCGCAGAAACATTCCACGGCGCAATCCGTATGGGTGCTGAAATCTTCCATGCACTGGCTAAAGTCCTGAAGAAGTATGGATACAACACAGCAGTCGGTGACGAAGGCGGATATGCTCCGTCCTCCATCCCTGGTGGAAACGGACCGCTGGAAACACTCGGAAATGAAGGCCCTCTGGCTCTCATGCTCGAAGCAGTAGAAGCAGCTGGATACAAACCCGGCACAGACGTATGCTTCGCTATGGACGCAGCTTCCTCCGAATTCTACGATGAAGAAAAGGGATGCTATGTTCTCGCTCGTTCCGGTGAAGGCGAAAAGTCTTCCGAAGACATGATCGAACTCTATGAGAAGTGGGTTGAAAAGTATCCGCTGATCTCCCTGGAAGACGGTCTTGCTGAAAACGACTGGGATGGATGGGTTGAACTCACAAAGCGTCTCGGCGACAAGATCCAGCTCGTTGGTGATGACCTGTTCGTTACAAACACAACAT
>DMBB01000329.1 GCA_003446295.1 Erysipelotrichaceae bacterium | reverse complement strand
TTGCGTTCACCTGATGAACTTCCGGCGCTTCCGGATCTGTTTTGATTCCCTCCAGCAGCATCTTTCCGCCGATGTATCCGAGCAGACCGAAGGCGATCCACGGGATGACTGTTTCAAATGCCGTAAAGAGATTGACGATCGTATGCACGCACAGCCATCCTGTCATCGGCATGAATGCCTGAAAGAAGGCAAATGTTGCGGCGATCAGCAGCACTTTCCTGGCGCTCATATGCGGTTCATTGAGACCGTTGGCCATGGACACGCTGAACGCATCCATCGCAAGGCCCACGCCCAGCAGAATACTGTTGATCAGAAATACTGTATTTACCATGCATCACACTCCAATAAAAAACGATACAGCTCCAACTGTACCGGTCTTATCAGTGATCCTCATGCACAGTCAAAACTATCCATGAGTCTCGCAATTTAAAGCAAGCCAGGCCTCCACTGCCAGTATGTTGACTTGCTGCCTGCGGCATGCTACTCCCTCAATGTGGATATCATGACACCGGCAGTCTGAGTTAGTCAACACTAATCTACTGTGCATTCTCATATCTTCTGAGCATCGCGTCCAGAAGATCGCATGTTTCTTCAACCTGTTCCATCGCTTCCTTGATCTGTCTTTTTGCATCATTGATCTTGCCCTGCACGATCATATCGACAAAGAAGCTGTCAAAGAAGAAGTCCGCAAATCCCATAAAGCCGTCAAGATCCAGATCCGTATTCAGCGTCCTGTCCACATCAGCCACTTCCCTGCTGAAGCGCATCATTGCATCCCTGGCTTTTTCCATTTCTCTCTGTGCTTCGCGCATTCTGCTGCGCTTGACAGCAGAAATAAGCAGACCTCCGCCCAGGATGTCTGCGATTCCCCAGTTTCCGGCGCTGTTCAGCTTTTCCATAGCGCCTTCCAGATAATAAATTGCATCATCCCCGGCGGCCATCGCTTCCATGATCTCTTTGCGTTCTTTTTCGTATGCCATAAAACTCACCTTGTTCCAAAACAAATATTACCACAAATCCCTGTGTACATATTTATAATAGTGGATATACACAGGAGAATGACTATGCTCAGAACACAAAGCATGATCCTTGAAGGGATCACAGAAGATATCAAAGAACTGTTTGCCTCTGATACGGCAGGCCATGATTTCGATCATACGATGCGCGTTTACACGACAGCCATGAAGATCGCCAGGGAAGAACAGGCACGTGAATTCATTGTCGGCATCGCTGCCCTTCTGCATGACGCGGATGATTACAAAGTCTCCCCGGATACAGAGAAAACACATGGCAATGCCGTCAGGATCATGAACAAATACGGCATATCGGAGGTTCAGATCTCCAACATCTGCAGGATCATTGAACAGGTCTCCTTCTCCGGGAAGGATTCTGTTGTGCCGGATACGCTGGAAGGAAAGATCGTGCAGGATGCTGACCGGCTGGATGCGATAGGAGCCATCGGCATCGCACGCGCATTTGCCTATGGCGGCAGCCATCACAGAAAGATCTTTGATCCGGATGAAACATACAGAACGGATCTGAGCAAAGAAGAATACAGAAACTCCCAGTCTTCCACGATCGGCCACTTCTATGAAAAGCTGCTGCTTCTGAAAGATATGATGAACACTTCCACAGGAAAGATCATCGCCCAGCACAGACATGATTTCATGGAAATGTTCCTGGATGAATTTGATGCGGAATGGGAAGGCAGAATATAAAAAAGATCAGTGCCGCGCACTGACCATATCCGTGATCATTTGAAGAAATCCCGTTTATTGAATGATGATGTCATGAATCTCCAGGCTGCCTTGGCATTGGTCAGCCAGGCAATGTAATCATCATTCTTTTTCTTTTCCAGGTTTCTGATCATCCCTTCCACCAGGAATGAGGCGACCGTTTCCGGTCTGTCGCCCAGGATGTTGTAGACCTTTTTTGTCTTTTCCGACAGTTCCATGGTACCGTCCTGTCCCAGGGGCTTGGTGATGAAGTCCGTGATCATGATGCCGGGGTTCAGCCTTCCGATCACGACCGGGCTGCCTGTCAGCTCCAGTTCCTTTGCGATGCCGGCTGTCAGATATTTGACAGCGCGCTTGGATGCGCCATATACCGTCAAACCGAGCTGTACAGCATCATTGGAACCGAATCCTTCAATGCAGTACACGCATCCGTGTCCCTGTTTGTTCATGCCGTTGATCGCTGTCCTGCATCCGTACATTGCGCCTTTGAGATCGATATCCACGATGATGTCCATCTGTTCCTTTGTCAGTTCCCACATCGGTACCATCGGCTGATTGACGCCTGCATTATTGATCCAGATATCCACTGCACCGTATGTCTGAACTGCTTTGTCCCACAGATACTCAAGATCACTCAGGGAGGTCACATCTGCCAGTACGCCTGTCACGCCGCTGAACAGTCCGTTCATACCATTCAGTTCTTTGACGGCGTTCGCAAGATTTGCCTCATTGAAATCCGATACTACAACATTAAATCCTTTTGCGCGGAACACCTTTGCCATTGCAAGTCCAAGTCCTCTTCCGCTTCCCGTAATAACTGCTGTTTTTGCCATATGGATCCTCCGACTTTTATTATATGACAATTCCGCTGACCTATGAGCCGTCAAAAAAATCAGCCGGAGCTGATTTTCAGAAGAGATATTTCTTGATGTTGATCATGCAGGCAATGATGATCAGGCACATTGCGAAGTAGAACAGTTTGTCAACGGTCTTATCATCGATCTTCTTGTTGACCATTCTGCCGATGATGCCGCCGCCGATGCCTCCGGCGATCATCAGGATCAGTATCAATGTATCAAACGGAGGAATCGCATTGGAAAGGATGGTCTTTCCAAGATTCGTGATCTGTCCGAACAGGATGATGAAGATACTGCATGTAGCGGCTGACTTTGTTGTCAGTGAGAAGAAGAAATACAGAACGACCAGGTTGATCGGACCGCCGCCGATACCCAGGAAGCTGGACATCGTGCCAAGGAAGAAGCCGATCACACAGGAAGCGATCGGGTTTTTGACTTTCTTTGTTTTGATCTTCGATTTGTTGAGCGTATAGATCGTGCAGGCGATCACAACGATGCTGAGGCAGATCGACTGGATGCCGCTGATGATCTTCGGGTTTTCAAACTGACCCTTCACAAAAGAGAACAGCCAGTTTCCGAACAGTCCGCCGATCGCAGAACCGATGCCAAGGGGGATCATCCTGCTGTAATCGATCTTGCTTCTGCCGGATGTGATCTCTTTGATCACGGAATAAAGGCTCATGGAGAATACCGTGCATGAAGAAAGGAAATTGATCGTGGCTGATCCGTCATTGGTCAGCAGGTCAAGCACCGGTTTGATGATCACGCCTCCGCCGATCCCGCATATCGCACCGATCAGACTGGCAAACAAACTGATTAATAGATACATAAGACTCCTTTTCTGCCGGTTTACATCTGGTTGATCTGTAAAACAGCCATATCACATGTCCGGTTCACGCCATGTGTTTTCATTATATACGTCCTGCACCAAAAAAAGAACCCCCTTGGGGATCCTGAGGCAGCAGGCACAGATACTGCATCTGGAATGGGACAAAGAACATCATCCGATTTCCGGCAGCATCAAAAACAACTGATCCGGCAGATGACTGTTTCTTCAGCCATGCTCAAATATGTTTATGACAGCGATCATATCCTGCATGCATGGACTATGACGCATCATAAAAAGCAAGCGGCACAGATTCTCTGCCAGTGACAGGAATATATAAGTACACAGCTTGCTTTTATTTTTTTACACTTTTGATTTAGTTTGTGTCTATGCCCTTGCAGGATCAGCGCTCGTACAGATGGCAGGCAACCATTCTCGTACCGACCTGGATCGGCTGAGGCATTTCCCTGTGGCATCTTTCCGTAGCCTTCTGGCATCTTGTGCAGAACGGGCATCCTGCGGGCGGATTGATCGGGCTGGGGATCTCACCTTCCAGAATGATCCTGCTCTTTGCTTTGGCGACATCCGGATCAGGGATCGGGATCGCTGACAGCAGAGCTGTTGTATACGGGTGCAGCGGTCTGTGATAGACATCATTGCCGGGACCCATTTCAACCATATGTCCCAGATACATAACGCCGATACGGT
>DMBB01000384.1 GCA_003446295.1 Erysipelotrichaceae bacterium | reverse complement strand
ATCAGACCGCCGGAATGACCGCCGAGCAGTCCGCGGACACCGAGCATGTATGTCGGATCCGCATTGTCTTCACATTCCAGAGTTCTTGTAATAACAGCAGTGCATCCGCCGGCAGAACTGACGGATGTTTTTGTTTCTCCGCCGCTGTCCAGGTTGATCAGACGCTTGCCATGGATATCTTCCTTCTTCAGTTCCCTTGCACCAAGCAGACCGATCTCCTCCATGGTCGTAAACATGCAGGAAAGAGGAGGATGCGGAAGTGTTTCATCTTCCAGGACCGCCAGCATATAGGAAACACCGAAGCCGTCATCACAGCCAAGCGTTGTACCTCTTGCATGGAGCCATCCTTCTTCATCGACATAAAGATCCAGAGGGTCCTTGGTAAAGTCATGTTCTACATCTTTGTTCTTTTCACATACGACATCAAGATGCGCCTGCATGATCAGCGGTTGGGCATCTTCATTTCCCGGGGATGCAGGTTTGTCTACGATCACATTCCATACATGATCCTGTTTATAGGTCAGTCCATGATCTTTTGCGAACTGTACGATAAAGTCACTGGCAGCTTTTTCATTTCCCGATCCGCGGGGAATCTGTGCAAGTGCATCGAACCAGTAGCAGTGCCGTTTGTTTAAATCAAATTCCATAATCAATCTCCTTTTTTATTACAGCTGGGCGAGAATTTCACACAGCAGTATGTATGTTCTGTCAAATGAAGCCAGATCCATTGTTTCATCAGGGGTATGCACATTCTCGGTGACCGCTCCCATGGTAATGATATCCATCCCAGGTACGAGTCCGCAGAATACGCCTGCTTCTAGACCGCCGTGAGCAGCGACTTCCACAAGCTCCATATCATGCCGCTTCAGAACTTCCGCATACACTTTGCGCAGATCGGAATGCGCGGAATAAGGCCAGCTTGGATGATGTTCCAGACATGTCACATCCATGCGCAGATACCCGGCAAGTGTTCTGATCTGTTCCTCCAGTTCATCTGTATAGGACGGCAGCGCACTGCGTACTGATATATCCAGAACGGTTTTTCCGTCTTCTGTTTTGACAACACCGAGATTCAGTGAATTGACTGTCAGACCATCGATCACCATGGAGCGGTGTCTGAAGCCATCCGGGACCAGATACATAAAGCTGATAATGTCATCGGTCACTGTCCGGGTGAAATGTTCTGATGCATCCTCTGCTTTTTCAAACAGAACACGGAATCCCTCATCGGAGAATTCCAGTTCCCCGGATATCTTTTTTTCAGAAGTACGTATGAGTTTTTCCAGGAAGGCAGGATCATCCGCAGATGTAAATACGGCATCTGCTTCCCGCGGTATCGCATTATTCTTTGATCCGCCGGATATGCTGACAAGACGGATATCCGCACCTGCCAGCTGCATCTCTTTGAGGACGCGTGCCAGCAGTTTGTTGGAATTGCCGCGTTCCAGATGGATCATGAGACCGGAATGACCGCCCTGCAGTCCGCGTATTCCCAAGGAATAAACCGGATCATGATTTTCTTCTGTTTCGATGACTTTTGAAACAAAGAAGGTAGCGCCTCCGGCTGAACTGACCGAAGTCTCGTGCTCACCTCCGCCATCCAGAGAGATCAGACGTTTTGCATGCAGATCTTCTGCTTTCAGTTCCATGGCGCCAAGCAGACCGACTTCTTCCTGAACGGTAAACAATGCCTGGATCGGAGGATGTACCAAAGCATGATCCTCCAGGACCGCCATGATATAGGCGACGCCCATACCGTCATCAGCGCCAAGTGTTGTCCCTTTTGCGTGAAGCCAGCCGTTCTCATCAACATAAAGATCAAGCGGATCTTTCGTGAAGTCATGTTCAGTGTCTTTGTTCTTTTCACATACCATGTCCAGATGTGCCTGCAGAATGACCGGCTCGGCATTTTCCCTGCCGACAGATGCAGGTTTTTCCACAATGACATTCCATACATGATCCTGTTTGACGGACAGACCATGATCTTTTGCCCAGCTGACGATATAATCACTGACAGCTTTTTCATGATATGATCCGCGGGGAATATCGGAGATCTGTCTGAAGTAGCAGCAGATGCGTTTGTTCAGATCGAAGTCCATAAGAAACCTCCATGTACATACACATTTTATGCGCTGCAGAAGCAAATGAAAAGTGATTCACAATGATGAAAATCTTTTCATAATCATGTATCTTCCGGAGCATACAAAAAGCTCTGCGGCATGACCGCAAAGCTTACAGTTCTTTATTCACCCGCAATGGCGCATCCGCCGAACGCAATGCTCGGGCAGGCTGTGGAGCGATAGCCCCAGTCAAGATCGTTTCCGACTGCTGTGACATCTTTCATCATTTCCAGGAAATTGCCTGCAGTTGTGACAAGTGAAACACTGTGATCACGAACGCCGTCCTTTACCCAGTAACCGCTGCACTGCAGAGAGAAGTTTGTCGTGACAAAGTCAATGCCTGCATGCAGACCGGCAAGATCGGTAATGACGAAACCGTTCTTCATTTCACTGCACAGCTCATCCAGCGTCTGATCGCCGTTCTGAATGCAGCAGTTCATCGGATGAACGCCGACTGTTGAAGCATAGGAAGCCTTGAATCCGTTGCCTGTGCTCTCTGCATTCATCTTTGCGGCACTTGCGGAGTTGTGAAGGATCGTTCTGAATACACCCTGATCAACGACTGTCTTGCGGAATGTGGGACATCCCTCATCATCATAGCGGTACATGGATACCGTTTCCTGACTGCCCGGGTCATCGATGACCGTGATCTTTTCCGAGAAGATCTTCGTACCGAGTTTATCGTTCAGAGGAGAAATGCCTTTTGAGATCATTTCACCGCTGAACATTCCGCTGAATGCTGAAAACAGGGAAGTCATCGCACCGCGTTCAAAGATGACAGGATAGGTATTGCTGGGCAGGGATGAAGCGTTGAGCTTGTTAAGTGCTGTGTCGCATACCTTTGCAATAAACTGATCCAGGTCGAATGATCCGATCTCTCTGACAGGCTGTGATTCATATGTGTTTTTGACTTCATTTCCTTCTTTTGCGGCTGCGCTTGCCATCAGGATCTGAACAGTGTTCCTGTCTTCAGCCTGCATGCCGTATGAATTGACGATCGTGCGTACCGATGTTTCTTCACTCCAGCCGATCCAGGAAGCCATAATGATCCTCGGATCATACGCAAGGATCTTCTTCTCGGTATTGGAAAGAAGCTCAGTGATCTCTGCAACAGAAGGTCTGACCCAGGTACCGGGTTCAGCTGTGACATTGGACTCCTGCGGCCTGCGGATAATGCCCGGCTCTTCATCACCAGTGACGGCTGCCTGGTTTTTCATGGAATTGATCACGGAACCCATCATTTGATCATCCGGGTTTTCAGTTGCGAATGTGGTCATTTTGCCGTTGATGACACCGCGCAGGGAAGTTCCGGTGACATTGCTTGTAACAAAGGTATTTGTTTTGCCGTTGAGCCAGGTGACTGTGCGCTCCCTGGTTTCTTCCTGATAGATCTCAAAGCTTTCAAAGCCCTGCTCTAATGCACAGGTGATCCACTGCTGCTTATTCATGTGAGGTACCTCCGACTGTAATGGATGTGACACGAAGTGCCGGCTGACCTACATCGGTCGGAATGGATCCGCTGAGGGAACCGCACATACCCTGTCCGGTCTTAAGGTTGCTGCAGACCTTGTCGATATTGAAGAGGATCTCAGCTCCGTTTCCGATCAGGGAAGCGCCTTTGACAGGATAAGAGATCTTTCCGTTTTCGATCATGTAGCCTTCATTTACCGCAAAGTTGAATTCACCGGTCTGCGGGTTGACGGAACCACCGCCCATCTTGGCGGCATACAGTCCTTTTTCAACGCCTTCAAACAGTTCTTCAAAGGTCGCATTGCCGGGCAGAATGAATGTGTTCGTCATTCTGGAAGTCGGCTCAAACCGATAGGACTGACGTCTGGAACTGGATGTGGACTCCATACCCATTCTCCGTCCGTTCAGACGGTCGATCATATAGGATTTCAGAATCCCGTTTTCGATCAGGATTCTGCGTTTCTGGAAGTTTCCTTCATCGTCGATATTCTCTGAACCCCATGCATTCGGGATCGTTCCATCATCGACTGCTGATACGCATTCATTCGCGATCTTCTGTCCGAGTTTGCCGGAGAAGACACTCATGTTGAGTGAAACACTGGTCGCCTCCAGGGAATGACCGCAGGCTTCGTGGAAGATAACACCGCCGAATCCGTTGTCAATGATGACAGGCATCTTTCCGGAAGGGCAGTCTCTGGCGGACAGATTGACGATCGCGATCCTGGCAGCTTCTCTGCCTGCATCTTCCGGCGTGGAAGTCTCATAGAATTCCAGACCCATTCCTCCGCCCGGACGATCAGCACCGCTCTGGAAGTTATCGCCCTCTTTGGCAAATGCATTGACCATGAGTCTTGTACGGACTCTTGTATCACTGATCAGTCTTCCTTCACTGTTGGAGATCTGTACATTCTGCTTCACATTCAGGAGGCTTCCCTGTACTTTGACGATACGCTCATCATATGCCTTGGCACTCACATCAGCGCGTTTCAGCAGGGAGACTTTCTCCTCAAGCGTAACGCTTTCAAAATCGATCTTTACAGGATGCCTGTTTTCATATTCAACGCGTGTCAGTTTTACTTCGGGTCCCTGATCAGCAGAACCGATCGCATCTCTCAGATCATTGATCAGTGCGGTCAGATTATCGTCACTGGTATTGTTGGTGTAGGCATACACGGACTGTACGCCTTTGTACAGACGGAAACTGATCCCGCTCTTCATGACCGGATTCACGTTTTCCACTTCACCGTTCAATGCGGAGATCGTTTCACTGACTTCGAATTCTTCAAACACTTCAGCGAAATCAGCTTCTGATCTCATGCAAAGTGTCAGATAATGTTCGAGCTGTAATTGTTCAAGCATAATTTGATCCTTTCTGAATGGTTCAATCATATCACAATCTGATATGATGAACGCAGCAGGTAGATCGATGAAGCGCTTGAAGAAATACACTTCGAATATCATTATGCTGGCAGGCGGACTGATTGGAGGACTCCTTCTGGGTGTGTGGGTCGTCCATATAAAGGAACGTCTGGCTGATGTTTCCATGCTCAGGCTGATGGCGTGGGCATTGGGCGGATTTTACTTTTCTGCATTTGTTCAGATCATTCTCCATGAAGGCGGTCATCTGATCGCAGGGCTGATGAGCGGCTACCGCTTTGTCTCGTTCCGGGTACTGAGCATGATCTGGGTCAGACAGAATGACAGGATCGTACGCAGAA
Source organism: Erysipelotrichaceae bacterium (assembly GCA_003446295.1). Next base: position 1,671 of record DMBB01000384.1, on the reverse strand, counting down.
AGTATTCCCTGTCCGGAACAGGCGGACAGTGTCTGCTGGATCCGCCGGGCACCTGCGATGATTACCCGGGCGTGTTCTATAACCTGGGCGGAGTGATCATGAATCTTCTGACTGCCTTGATCGCAGCACTGATCTCCCGGTCTGTTTCATCTCCGATCGTACAGATGATCCTGATGGAATTTGCCGGAACGGGAGTGGTATATGCGCTGATCAACGGCATTCCGCTGACTTCCGATTCCGTCAGCAACGATGGCCGCAATACGCTGGAGATCATACAGTCCCGCAGCGCAAAGCAGGCGCTGTGGAGACAGCTCAGGATCAATGCGCTGCAGTCATACGGCATGCGCATGAAAGACATGCCGGAGGATCTGTTTACAATGCCGCCGGAAGAAGATATGAAATACAGTCTCTGTGCATCCATCGCAGTGCTGAGAATGGCCAGACTGATCGATGAACATGCTTTCGCAGAAGCGCTGGAACTGATGGAAAAGATCAGGCAATGGCCTGCAGTCCCGGGCATTTACCGGAACCAGATCAGTATTGAAAAGGTAAGCCTGGAGATACTGACCGGGAATACGGATCCCGGACTGATCTCGGAAGACTATACAAAAGCACTCAGAACGCAGAAGGCCAGTCTGAGCGCCGGAAGAACAGAATACGCAGTGCAGAAATGCATCATGAAAAATGAACAGAAAGCTGCAGTGCAGAAAAAATGGATGGAATCCATGTACAGGATCTGGCCGTATGCCTCGGATGTGCAGGCAGAACGGGAAATGATCGAACTGATAGATCGGAGCGTGATGAATGATGAGTATGTCTCAGCAGGAAGAGAAGCGGACGAGTCTCTTTGAGGAAGAGGAAGAGACTGAAAGCAGTCCGAAGAAAAATATGCAGGCTGCCCCGCGCAGAACCAGAAAAGAACAGCCGGTCAAAAAGGACAGGAAATATTACATGAAACGGTTCATCGGCGTGCTGTGCGCAGCAGTGCTTGCGGTCACTGTCCGTACCGCATACAACAATTCCACATTGTTCCTGGAGGACCGTTCAGCAGAAGGATATCTTTCTGCGGAGGACTATGTTTTTTATCAGGACGGTGAAGCGATGCAGAATGTCCGTTCGATCAGCTTCCAGGACGATTACATCAGTCAGTACTCGGATGAAGGGGTCACGACCAGCAGAGGCATAACATACGGAGACAGCTGGGAGGACTTTGTGAAAGCGTATGGAGACGTACGCTGTGAATATGTCTGGTACCACCGTGTATTAAAAGACGGGTCCAACAATTATTCCTTTGATGAGACACAGTTCCCCGAAACAGACGGAATGAAGATCTCGGATTTTGACAAAAAGTATATACAGTCCGGACAGATCGACCTGAATGAAAACAACATGACTGTTGTCTTCTGTGTCGATTATGGCGGCAATCAGCTTTACTACACACCAAAAGAGAGGGACGAGTTCCTGGATGAGTATTATTCATCATGGCACGAAATGATGCATACATTCCAGCGGCGCGGTTCCTTCCGTCTGTACTTTGATTTCGTTCCGCCGGGAATGTATGACGATCTGCCCGAAGGCGGCATCAGCGATATCTCTTCATATAATTATCGATAACAGGAGGCACCATGAAGATACCTGAAATGAACTACTGCATGCACTGCGGTACAAAGC
>DMBB01000062.1 GCA_003446295.1 Erysipelotrichaceae bacterium | reverse complement strand
TTGTACACAGTGTTTTATCAAAATCATACAGAATCGCTGTTTTTTTCATATTGCTCACCGTGGTCCATTATAGCATGCCGTGCATGCAAAAGCCGAACCATTGAGGTCCGGCTGAAGTTTAAATTGCAAGGAGATTCTGGATCGCTCTGACGTAGATTTCTGCCTGTTTCAGCAGTTCGTCTATCGGACAGTATTCATTAGTATTGTGGATCCTGTAATCCTTGTCAGGGAATGCGCATCCGAATGCGATCGTGTTGTGGATGCCCTTTGCATAAGTGCCGCCGCCGATCGTCATCGGTTCATGTTCCGTGTCGCCCGTCACTTCCGTATATGCGGAATACAGTGCCTGGACAAGCTGGGAATCCTGAGGGAAGAACAGCGGTTCTGCCGTATGCCTGATCTCTACAGAGCCGCCTTCATGATCCAGGTTGTCCTGCATCATTCTGACAACGCTTCTTGCGCTCATCTGTACGGGGAAGCGGATATCAATGGTGCCTTCGATCACGCCGTCTTTCATACTGATGACGCCGTTGTTCCATGTCAGTGCGCCGTATTCATCAGAGCAGCGGCAGCCCATTCCGGTACCGTCATAGTACAGGCCGAATCTTGAGCAGTAGAAGTCCACGAAGGGATCCTGGAAGCCTGCCTGCTTGAGGCCCATCATCAGATATGAGATCGCATTGATGCCCAGCTCCGGAGTTGAAGCATGCGCAGCATTGCCGATGACAGTGATCTCATCATATTCATCCGTGTTTTCAATTGTAAACTGGATGCTGTTGTTGTGGAACCAGTCGGTCAGTGCTTTCGTGCTGTAGCTGATCTTATCGACTCTGACCGTGCACTTCGGACAGACGACATTCTTTGCCGTGCCGCCCTGAATATAGCGGATGTTTGTCTGTTTGCTGCGGTATACGCCGGCGATCATGCCCTTCTCGCCGTGCACGCCCGGGAATTCTCCGTCAGGCGTAAAGCCCAGATCAACATGGCCTTCTTTTGCTACATAATGCGCCAGACATTTGGAACCTGTTTCTTCATTGGTTCCCATGATCAGACGTATGCGTTTGTTCAGAGGTACATTCATTTCGCGCAGTACCTTCATTGCGATCATGCTTGCAACGACAGCGCCTTTGTCATCAGCGACTCCGCGGCCGTAAATCACGCCGTCTCTGATCACAGGCTCGAACGGATCTGTGTCCCATCCGTCGGACATGGCTGCCGGAACGATGTCCAGGTGTCCGATAATGCCGATCACCTGTTCGCCTTCTCCCATCTCTGCATAGCCGGCATAGTTGTCCAGATTGACGGTTTTGAATCCGTCTTTCTCCATCATTGCCAGCGCCGCAAGGAGAGCGTCCCTTGGGCCAGCACCGAACGGGGCATCAGCCAGCGGTTCGGATTCCACACTGTTGATTCTGACCAGCCCGCTCAGTTTCTGAATCAGTTCTTCTTCATGAGCGGCGATCAATTTCTGTATCTCTGACATAAAACCTCCGATACTTTAATGCGTCAATTTTATCACTGTTTCAGGAAGGATACTATAGATTGACTGAAAGTTCAACCGGACAGTGATCGCTCCCGAACACCTCTGTATGGATCTTTGCGTCTGCCAGCGCGTCTTTCAGACGGTCGGATACGACGAAATAGTCAATCCTCCATCCGGCATTGTTTTTGCGCGCATTGAAGCGGTAGCTCCACCATGAGTACTCGACTTTATCCGGATACAGGTATCTGTATGTATCGGTAAATCCGGCTTCAAGCAGCTCTGTGAACTTTGCGCGTTCTTCATCCGTAAAGCCTGCGTTTCTGCGGTTGGCTGCGGGATTCTTGATATCGATCTCCTCGTGCGCAACGTTCAGGTCACCTGTATAGATCACAGGTTTTGTTTCGTTCAGTTTCGTAAGATGTGCCCGGAGCATATCTTCCCATTCCATCCGGTAATCCAGACGCAGCAGACCGTCTTTTGAATTGGGAACATAGGCGCACACGAACCAGAATTCCGGATATTCCAGCGTAATGACTCTGCCCTCTTTTGTCACATCGCCTTCGATCTCATAGGATACGCTCAGCGGTTCCTGTTTTGTGTAAACAAGCGTTCCGCTGTAGCCTTTGCGCTCAGCGCTGTTCATGTACAGGTGGTAGCCTTCAAACTTCAGGGAATCATCCAGCTGATCCGGCTGCATCTTTGTTTCCTGCAGTCCGAAGATATCGGCGTCAGCTTCCTTGAAGAATTCGGCAAAGCCCTTCTTCGCGCAGGCTCTCAGACCGTTTACATTCCAGGATATCAGCTTCATTTCACGATCTCCCTGCATGCCTGTGCAAGCCATGTTCTGTCTTCTTCATTCAGCATGCCGGAGAGCTTTTCATACACATTCCGGTGATATGCATTGATCTGGGCGATCTCTGTTTCATTCAGATAAGCAGGATCGATCGCATCCAGTTCATACGGGCAGTATGTCAGATCCTCAAAGTACATGAACTGACCGTAGAAGTTCTTCGTTCCTTTTGTAACGAGCAGTTCGTTCTCAATGCGGATGCCGAGTTCGTCGGGCAGATAGATGCCGGGTTCGTCCGTTACGACCATGCCTGCCTCCAGGACAGCGTTTGGTCTTGCCGGTGAGCCCATTCCCCAGCGGATGCCGTGAGGGCCTTCGTGAACACTCAGGACATGTCCCACGCCATGGCCTGTTCCGCACTGATAGTCGATATCGAGATCCCATACCGGACCTCTTGCCAGGATGTCCAGGTTGTTTCCGGTCGTTCCGTACAGGAAGCGAGCACGTGCCAGTGCCAGATGCCCCTTCAGAACGATCGTGTAGTATTTCTTTTCCAGGTCTGTCAGTTCGCCCATGGCGATCGTCCTGGTGATGTCTGTCGTACCGTCTTTATACGTTCCCCCGGAGTCAACGAGCAGGAAGCCTCTCGGTTCAATATCCGCATAGGATTCTTCTGTTGCGCTGTAGTGCATCATGGCACCGTTTGCCTGATATGCGCTGATCGTCGTGAAGGAAGGCTCAATATAGTCTGCCCCTTCCGCACGCAGTTCATACAGACGGTTCTGGGCACTGACTTCTGTCAGTCCGTTTGCGGCATTCTCTTTGACCCAGCGCAGGAACCTTACCATTGCTGCGCCGTCCTTCAGATGGGCATTGCGGATATTCCTGATCTCCGTTTCATTCTTGATGGCACGGAACAGCAGAACAGGTGATTTCCTGTTCAGAATGGAATTACCGGAATCCAGTGCTTTGTACAGGACGGTATTCAGCTTTGCCAGATCTGCCCAGATCACCTTGTTTCTCAATCCGGAAAGATCTTCCGCAATGGCATGATAATCCTTGATGCATACACCGGCATCCTGCAGGTGCGCTCTGACTGCTTCCGTCACTTTGGTCTGATCGACATAATATGACGCGCTGTCTTCGGTTACGACCGCAAACGCATATGCAACAGGCGTGCATTCAATATCATTTCCCCTGATATTGAGCATCCAGCACGGATCTTCCAGAGCAGTCAGGACCAGCACGTCCGCTTTCGCCTGCTTCATCGCTTCCCTGACGCGGGCGATCCGCTCTTCTGCGGTTTCACCTGTATATGCCGTGTCCAGGACAAACAGTTTTTCCTGAGGCATGGCCGGACGCTCACTGCCCCATACGACGCCTGCCAGGTCATCTGATGTATGAAGTCTGCCGTTCTTCTGCTTCAAAGCGTTAGAGAGCTGTTTGGCGTCAAGGGCGGAAACAACATTTCCGTCAAAGCCCAGTACTCCTCCATCCTTCAGAGCGTCAACCGCAAAATCAAGCGGTTCGGGAACGCCTTCCTGGCGCATGCGCATCAGGGTGACGCAGGTTCCGGCAAGCTGCTTTTCAGCCTGCGTGAAATATCTGCCGTCTGTCCAGAGTCCGGCAAAATCCTGTGTCACGACCATACAGCCGGATTCACCGGTAAACCCGCTTAAAAATGATTTGCATTTAAAGCAGTCTGCTGTGTATTCGTCGGAAAGATGGTCGTCTTCGTTCGGCACATAATACACGTCGATTCCGCGGTCCTTCATCAGTTCCCGCAGCATCGTGATCTTTTCATCTGTTGTCATAGTTCAACCTCATCAATACGAATATTATAGCCAAACAGGTCCTGAATTGCGACAAACCAAAAAAAGAATCCCGATTCAGCTCTCTTTGCCGGCTTTCCATCTTCAGCTGACTTATTGCGGGATTCTTTTTATTTGATTCATTTTTCGATGCTCGATCTTGCATCGTATGACTGATACTGCAAACAGTTGGATTACTTTGTCAACCAGTATTTTTTATACGGTTTCGTTCTGATGTTTCACTATTGTTGCTGTTTATTCAGCTTTTTGCCTACTCATCAAACTAGTATATGATCGCTGATTGTAACTGCTTTGTTTATCAATCGAAAGCTGAATGCTTTAATGAACTCTCCTGTCCATTGGTAGATCCTCTTGCAGATTCTCACTTTCTTTTTCTGCTGTGATCTTTCCGATCATTCACTTTTTATTTACCGTCTCTCTGAATCATCTTTCTGCGTCTGTTTCAGGAGACTCTTATTTGTATTCGAGTAATACCTTTTTCATAGATCTGAACTCCTTTCAGATCTTTTCGATCTGCTTTCTTCGATCTTTTTTCTGATCGATCAATTAGTTCTCCGTCTGTCTTTTCTGATCACACTGATGCTTTTCTTTACTCTTTTTTTCAGTTCATCCAGAATATATTTTTTCAATGGATGCATTTTGTTTCTGCCTCAGCTGCTGATCCTATTCGGACTTCAGGAGGCTTAATTGTAATTCAGCAGAATCCTCTTCATAGACCCTGACTCCTTTCCGGTGGCTTTGGATCCATCTCTTTCTTTACGCCTTCAATATAGCAGATATAAACATGCCGTAAAGTCTGTTAATCGCAGAAATAATCGGTTATAATAGATATGTTGAGGGCTCGCAGAATGCGGGCTGTTTTTCGGAGAGATATTTATGATTCAGGATCTTTACCCTCATGTCTACCATAATGAGTATCACCCGCACGAGCCGGATCAGAACGACTTCGTGCTTTTCTATGATGAAACGATGCTCTACTGCAAATCGTACGATCGTTTTTTCACAGTAAAAGAAGCGGGAGAACAGGATCTGACATATCTCTTCAGCATTGATGACAGATCGTATTATCTGGGCCTTCAGATACCGGAAAACGGATATGCTGTTTCATCAGCCGGCATCCGCACGATGGCAGCCGCTGAAAACAGATTTGCCGCGATCACAGGCAGACAGCTTGCCGGCTGGTACCATGATCACCGCTTCTGCGGTGTCTGCGGACATACGATGCGTCATCATCCCGTTGAACGTGCCCTGGAATGCACGCATTGCGGGAAGATCGTATACCCGACCATTATGCCGGCGGTGATCGTCGGTGTTCTGAACGAAAAAGACCAGCTGCTGGTCACGCAGTATGCAGGACGCAATCAGAATCATTATGCCCTGGTCGCGGGTTTTGCCGAGATCGGCGAAACGATCGAGGAAACTGTCCGCCGGGAGGTCAAAGAAGAAACAGGTCTGGACGTATCGGATATAACGTATTTCAAATGCCAGCCGTGGTCCTTTTCGGATACCCTTCTGTTCGGGTTCTGGTGCAAGGCTGATTCCTCACAGCCGGTCGTGCCCGATGAGCAGGAACTGAAGCTTGCCAAATGGGCTGACCGTGAAGAACTGGAATGTCCCGATGACAGCATTTCCCTGACATCCCACATGATCCGGATGTACTGCAAAGGAGAAAAACACTATGGATCTTAATCAGGTTTTCTATCATATTTACCCGCTCGGTTTCTGCGGGGCACCCCACAGCAACGACGGCATCACCGTATCCAGGATCCGCAAGGTCATTGACTGGATCCCGCATATGAAAAAGCTCGGCATTACCGCCGTTTATTTCGGTCCTGTCTTTGAGAGCGACCGGCATGGCTATGATACAAGAGACTACGCGAAGATCGACTGCCGCCTGGGCACGAATCAGGACTTCGCGGATGTCTGTGACGCCCTGCATGACAACGGCATCCAGGTCGTGCTGGACGGCGTATTCAATCATGTCGGCAGAGGCTTCTATGGTTTCCAGGACGTCATTGAGCACAAGTGGGACTCCAGATATTCAAACTGGTTCTATATCGACTACAACAACAGCTGGGCACATGACGGCTTCACCTACGGAAACTGGGAAGGCCACAATGAACTGGTCAAGCTGAATCTGGACAATCCGGATGTCTGCCGGTATCTGCTGGAGCGGGTCGATCAGTGGATCGCAGAATTCGGGATCGACGGTCTGAGACTGGATGTCGCATACTGTCTGAACCAGAATTTCATCCGTCAGCTCCATCAGCATCTCAAAAGCAGAGACCCTCATTTCTTCCTGCTAGGTGAAATGATCGGCGGCGACTACAATGTATTGATGAGAGAGGGCATGCTGGACAGCGTCACGAATTACGAATGCAGAAAGGGACTGTTCTCTTCCATGAATACGCAGAATCTCTTTGAGATCGGCTATTCGCTGAACAGACAGTTCGGAAGCGATCCCTGGTGTCTGTACCGCGGACGTCATCTGCTGAGCTTTGCGGACAACCACGATGTGGACCGTCTGGCTTCCGTACTGGAACGGAAAGAGGACATCCCGCTCGTATATGACCTGATGTTTGCCATGCCGGGCATTCCCTGCATCTATTACGGCAGTGAATGGGGCGCGGAAGGAAAGCGCACAAAGTATTCCGACCATGCCCTCAGGCCATGCTTCGAGCAGCCCAAATGGAATGCCTTATGCGATCATATCGCAAAGCTTGCGGAAATGCGGAAGTACTATCCTGTATTTACGGACGGGGACTATACGCAGCTTGCCATTGCCAACAAACAGCTGGCATTCAGAAGACGCAATGACAAGGGACAGCTGACATTCGTTACGAACATCGATTCCTCCCCTGCCGTCATGCATTTCAATGCGGACGTTTCAGACGGGATCGACCTGTATGAAAAAAGTGCATATCATTTCGGAAATGAATGCACTCTTGGACCGAAAGAATCTCTGTTTATCTGGTCAGACTGGAACTGATCACTGCTGGAAATACTGGGCAGCCGCAGCACAGGTTCCTTCATGCAGGCTGGGTGAGCCTTCAAACTGCATCTCAAATACCGCCGCAGCATGGTACGCGCCATCTGCGGTGTTTTCAATTGTCCGCAGCTGTTCCAGCACGCCTCTGTAGCTGCCGTTGAGCTCCAGCTCAAGGAAGTGCAGCTGACCTTCGATCGTTTCCGGATCATATCCGTTCTGCCAGCACCAGTTATACAGATTGGTCAGTCTGCCGCCGCCCCACTGACACAATCCATGGTACAGTCCTGCATTGTCTGCAGACGGATTGAAGCCTGATTCTCTTGCCATATTTGCGAGTATTCCGCAGGCAGCGGCACGGTTCAGCCCCATATCCGATGTCAGGAACAAATAGATCTGTCCATAGGGGGATCCCGGCATCACACCGGAAGCCTGCATGACTTCTTCATCAGTTCCCACCTGGATCGTGCTGGAGGCCATCGTGATGTCTCCGTCTTCATTCATCGCGGAGATCATCAGGGAATTGATCCCTGCCTTTTCCGTTGTGACACTGCCTCTGATCATATATGTTCCGGGAGACAGCTCATCGCTCTGTTTCAGCGGGGTATTGTTTTTGTCGGTCACTGCCAGCAGGACGTCGGTTATTTCAAACGGATCGCCCACTTCCAGCATGAGATGATTGCCGGACAAGGCGATGCGTGCAAGGTCTGCTTTATCGTGCGACTGGTCGGCCAGTGAAAAGCGCTCCACCGTTACCGGCCAGCTGACACTGCTTGTCAGACTGTTTTTGTCCTCTGCATGCACAGTTACATGATATACGCCTGCTCTGGCTGTATTCACATCTGATTCAACGGTATAGCTGTTTTTCTCAGGCAGTTCACTGAAGGAAAGTTCACCGTCAACCGGATCGCTGACCATAACGATGTTATCAACAATATCGTATTCCTCATTCAGCGGGACGCTGACATAGTCCTGCTTCAGTTCGATGACCGGTTTCTGCGTATCGTTTACCAGTACCTTCAGAAGACCTGTTTCTGTCACTGTCTGATTGCCGGCAGAAAGCGCTGAGAGCTCGTATTGGGCATAGGTATGGCCTGTCTGTTCTGTATCGATCCCTTTCACAAGGGAAGCAGTTCCGTAGCTCGTTTTGAGATAGGATAAGAGATCGGGATCCGAGCCGTATTCGACTGTGATCTCCTCAGCATTGGCTTTTTGTGTTTCCGCAAATATTTCATGCAGTCCTGCTGCCGTAGGAGGCAGTGTTTCATGGATGCGCATACCGCCCCACACACAGAACGCAGCTGCCAATAGCCAGGGGACAAATCGTCCTGCGGAAGACTTCTGTCTTGTTTCGGACACTGCTGCCGGCATCACTGTTGTTTCTGCATCAGCCGCGTTGATGACCGCTTCCATATCTGCAGGGATCTCTGCCTCAACATTGATCTCCTGATTTGTAAACGGAGAGATGCACTGCACTCTGGCACAGTGCAGCGCCGGTCTTTTGATCAGTGTGCAGTCACCGTCGTATAAATCATCTCCAAGCAAAGGATGAGAAAGCGCGCTGAGGTGCGTGCGGATCTGATGCGTGCGTCCTGTTTTCAGCACAAGATGAAGCAGTGATACAGGTGATCCGCCGACCGTAAACGCACGCACCAGACTGTATGAAGTCTGTGCTTCTTTTCCCTCATCTGACACAGTGCGTCTGACGGAGCCGTCTGTCTTTGCAATCGGCAGCTCGATGACCCCCTCTTTCTCTGCAAAATGTCCGGATACAAGGGCAGCATACTGCTTCTTGAGAATACCGTCTGCACGCTGTCTGCTCAGCCTTGCGGCTGAGGGCTGATTCTTGGCATAGATGACAAGGCCGCTCACATCACTGTCCAGCCTTCCGATCACTCTGACCGTAAAGTTCTCCCCTTTGGATGCGTACCACCCGGCAAGCGCATCTCCGAGCGAGTCGTCAAGATGTCCGTGTCCGGCATGCACAGGCATTCCTGCGGGCTTGTTGACGATGATCAGATCATCATCTTCATAGACGATGGACGGTTCGAATCCCGGAGCCTGTTTGTTCTCTGCATCAGGTTCATGGAATACAGCAGTGATGGTACCGGAAACCGGAATATGTTCATTGACATGGACTTTCTTCCCTTCGTAAAGGATCTCTCCCTGAAATTTCAGACGCGAGATCTCTTTGCGGGAAAAGCCGAACACTTTGGAAAGGATCTTTCCGACCTGTCCGTTTCCCGTACTGTCATATTCTTCCTGTGTCAATGTAACTGTAAATTCTTTATCCATAAGCACTTCCAAAAAGAGGCACTCGGCCTCTTTGTTTGATCATGACTGTATCTGTGAACGCAGATAACTGTAGATAAACCCGTCCAGGTCTCCGTCCATGACTGCCTGGATATTTCCGACTTCAAATCCTGTACGCAGGTCTTTTACCATCGTGTACGGGCAGAAGACATAGGAGCGGATCTGTGAGCCCCATTCATTGGCTTTGACTTCACCCTTGATGTCTGCCATCTTCTTGGCCTGTTCTTCGATCTTCAGCTGCAGCAGCTTGGATTTCAGCATGTTCATGCACTGCTCACGGTTCTGAAGCTGGGAACGCTGTGTCTGGCAGAAAACGGTGATGCCTGTAGGAATATGGGTCATGCGGACCGCGGAGTCCGTCTTGTTGATGTGCTGTCCGCCGGCACCGGAGGAACGCATCGTAATGACTTCGAGGTCTTTGTCATCGATCTCGATCTCAATGTCATCCTCAAACTGCGGCATAACTTCAACAGACGCAAATGACGTATGTCTTCTTGCGTTGGAGTCAAACGGTGAAATACGTACGAGACGGTGAACGCCGTTTTCGGCTTTCAGATATCCGTATGCCATCGGTCCTTCGATCAGCAGGGAACATGACTTGACACCTGCTTCTTCGCCTTCCAGATAGTTGAGCACTGTGACTTTGTAGTTCTTGCGTTCAGCCCATCTGCCGTACATACGGTACAGCATGCCTGCCCAGTCCATCGCTTCGGTACCGCCGGCACCCGGATGGATCTCGAGGATCGCCGCATGGGAATCATACGGTCCTGAAAGGAGCACATCGATCTCATACTTTTCGAACGCCTTCATCGTTTCGGTGTATTCTTCTTCGACAAGATCCTTCAGTTCTTCATCAAAGCTTTCCTTCAGTTCGTTCATGCTTTCACTCAGTCCGGCGAGACTTTCCGTCAGCTTATGATACTGATCGATCAGAGAGCGCAGTCCATTGGTTTCACGGATCAGTGCCTGTGCCTTTTTCTGGTCCTGCCAGAAATCTTCGGCATTCATTTTTGCTTCGTTTTCTTTTACCTGTTTTTCCTTCTGAGCGAGGTCAAAGAGAGGAGCCAAGCTGCTCCAATTTTGCCTGGCTG
>DMBB01000167.1 GCA_003446295.1 Erysipelotrichaceae bacterium | reverse complement strand
TTGGAGTATTTGTTCCCAATACGAAAAATACCATCCTTATAGATCGTGTCTACCGGGATGGTCTGCTGTACGGTTCTGGGAACGCTGAATTTTTCTTTGTTCTGCCTTAAGAGCTTTAAGTAGCTTTTTATCATAAACGAGTGATTCCTTTCTGTCTTTATCTCTTATATCTTTTGAAATCTCGTAATAGAGATTCCACGGTTTATCGATCAGGGTTCTGCTCTGCAGAATGATCGAGTATATAAAATGCTTTAGTATGTCTTCGGTTTTCATCTGTTGAAAGGTAATGAACCCCAGTGCACCAAAGGGCAGCGCAGCCAGAATACATAACCAGCTGACGATCTCTGTATTGAAGAACTTGCTGGTCACAAAGTACGTGATCAATGCTGCGATACAGGCTATTACTGAAAAGATGAACTGTCTTGCGTTCAAACCGAAGAAGATTGCTTCCGTGTAGCTTCTGACTTCTTTGTTAATTCTTACTTCCATTGTCTATAACCCCATCATTTCTTTTACAAGACGATCTGACATCCTGACGGTGCCGACCAGGATCAACATATTGAAGATCAATTCTCCAACGTAGTTCCAAATCATCGATACCGCACTTACACCTGTATTAACGGTCGGAGGTGATGCGGAAAATGCCGAAAAGATCACACATGCCAGTACGATCAGCGCTCCTTCAAGACAAACACCGGCATAAGATTTCAGGAATGTTACTGAGATGTTCTGGGTGCTTTCTGATGCGGCTGCAGCCAGAGGAATAGGGGAGATTGCTGCGTACATATACAGTTTGAAGAATCGTCCATAAACCGTAAGGATCATCACGAAGGAGAGAATCGTGATAAATAGGCCGCCTAACAGAGTGACAGCCCATAAGGGGATCGAATCCAAAAATCCGGCATTCTCTACAGCATCAACGATCTCCTGTGGCAGAGTTGCAGTAGGTGGGCCTCCAACACCTACGGTATTTATGATTCTGTTAATTACTCCCTGACAGATCTGAAAGATCGAAGTCATGAAATCCATTCCATACACAACAAGAACTCTGGCAATCGCAAATCTAAGAAACAGGCGAAGTGCCATCTCCGGACGTTTCACTTCCCGAAGATTGGTTGTCTGCTTGATTACTCCATATAAGAAAAACAGGACCAGCAGCGCCAATCCTATTGCCTGTAAAGATCCGTGTATACTCCGTATGATATTCCGGATTGTTCCGCCGCGGAAAGTCTCCGGATCCTGAGTGAGCAGGTTCCAGATCTCCGCCAGCTTATCAGCCCATGTTCGCAGGGCGTTCTCTAAGTTATCCAATACTCCATCCAATGGGTATCACCTCCTTCAAACAAGAAAGGCATCCTCTGCGGACGCCTTGATAGAACTTATTCTTCTTCCAGTGTGTTATCGATCACTTCGTATTTAGCATGGCTTGCATTCCAGTTGATGAAGCTTTCCCTGACATGTCTGTCGTTTTCAGTGTCAATCATTCTTGCAAACAGGCACTCGGAATCACAGTACACAGAGATATCTTCTAAATGGTTCCGTTCAGCCCTTCATTGCCTTTGCGATCAGCTCCGCGCTGTAGTCACGGCCGAACGCGTCGGTATTGATGCACAGATCGTAGGCATCCGCCTGGCCCCATTCCGTATCACTGTGGGCCCTGTGCCAGTTGATCCGGATGCTGTCTTCCTCATGGATTCCCCTGATGACTTCTTCATCACTTTCCACATCACAGTAGAGGGGCGATATCCTTGCGCGGACGATCTTGTCCTTCAGATCGGAAGCGAACGTGAAGACACTTGTGCAGGAATATCCTTTTTTCAGGATCTCTTCCTTGGAGAGACGGTCATGGATCAGGCACGGGCCTTTCGCAAGCGCGATATCCGCCGCCTTGTCGAACGCAGCGGCGAGTCTTGCATATTCCGGATCGTTTTTCAGCTGTTCACCGGTATAATCGCCTGTACGCAGTTTTTTCTCAAATGCGGCGACATCGTCGCTTGTCACGCCGCATTCCGGCACAAGCTCCAGCAGGATCACCGCGTCATAATATTCATATCCGCCGATCTGACAAGCCTTAAAGCCGATCATCCTTCCCATGGAACAGTATGCGCTGTCCAGTACGATGCAGTGCGGTCTGTCATAGACTGCCTCAAATTCTTTTACGCCTGCTGTGCTTTTTGCACTTCTGACATCTTCAGCCATATTATTCTCCTCTTTCTGTTTTTTTATTTGAAACCATTACTGATCAGGACGGTCATTCCAGGTCTTCCGTGATTGCCTGCAGGTCTTTGCCTGTTTTCTGATACCTGTATATGCCGACCACCAGGACGACAGGTGCTGCCGCAAGCAGAAGGACGGAAACGACCTTTGCCCAGAATATGTCAATGAGTTTCCACAGGGCAAATCCGGTACCGATGAGTCCGATGAATGTACGCAGATATGCAAGAAAGGTCCTTTCGTTTGCCAGCAGTGTCCTGTCCATTGCCAGCTTGTCCCGCAGTGTAAGCTTTTCCATGATGATCTCCTGTTTCTGTAAGACAATTCTAGCATAGTATCTGTACTGTTTTCCCGGTGAAATCCGTGATCGATGCTGTTACTGGTTATTCTTTGCACAGGATGGACATTGCAGGCATGGAGAGAACATGTTTTACAGGATCAAAAGATGGTAATATGAAGCTGCGGGATGTGAACGCAGGAGGTAAAGGATGGAACAGAATAAAATAATCTGCGGGATCATGCAGGATATACGTGAACTGTTTGCGGCGGATTCATCCGGTCACGATATTGACCATATGATGCGGGTATACAGAACAGCCCGCAGGATCGCGGAAGCGGAAGGGGCGGATATGTTTACGGTATCTGCGGCAGCGTATACCGGTGTGGAAAGGTTAAGGATCAGTGTCAGGACACTGAATACTTTGAAAAGCAATTTGAGTTTCTTCATTTATTCTGTTTCCTCCATTTTCTTAAAATAATCGTCCATCTCCTCATCTGATAAGAGTTCATACTCGTTATCGGAGATAGGAATGTCATACCAGTCATCGATCATATGGGAGATCCTGCCATGTTTGTAGGGCGGCATACCTCCGTCTTTCGTCTTGGAGATATTGGGATGCTTCAATAGATCGAACTTGTTATCAATAAGAGGCTTTTCACCTCGAATAAAAAGAAGTGCTTTGTCGTTATCGACCATACGCACTTCATCCGGCATCAGAAGTTCTTTGCCACAATGTCAAGTGATG
>DMBB01000320.1:1872-2924 GCA_003446295.1 Erysipelotrichaceae bacterium | reverse complement strand
GGAAGTTCAACATCTGCATTATGATCAGCTGCTTTGATCTCTGCTTTTTTCGCATCCAGCTCAGTATCCTTGAAGTCATCTTCAATGGATTCTCCATTGACGACTTTCTGGATCTGTTCACTCGTCAGAGTCTCATATTCGATCAATGCTTCAGCGATACGGACAAGTTCATCGCGATGTGCTTCCAGGATCTCCCTGGCTTTATCATGACATCCGTTGACGATCTTGCGTACTTCCTGGTCGATCTCAAATGCGACCTGGCCTGAGACATTGCTCGGTGAGTTATAGTCTCTGCCGAGGAATACATTCTCATTGCCGGCGTCATATTTGATCGGGCCCAGATCACTCATGCCGTACAATGTGACCATGTCACGCGCAATGCGTGTTGCATTTTCAAAGTCGTTGACAGCACCTGTTGTAACGTCATCGAAGAACATTTCTTCAGCTGTACGGCCGCCCATGTATCCGGTGATCGTTGCCAGCAGGTCATTCTTCGTATTCATCATCTTTTCATCCTTCGGAGTCATCAGGTTGTATCCGCCTGCCTGACCTCTCGGAATGATCGTTACTTTCTGTACGATGGATGCGTTGTCCAGAAACAGTCCGATGATCGCATGTCCTGACTCATGATAAGCAACCAGTCTCTTGGTCTTTTCATCATAAGTACGGCTCTTCTTTGCCGGTCCCATCATGACACGGTCGATTGCTTCATCGATCTGCGTGATGTAGATCTTATCCAGGTTTTCACGTACCGCAAGGATCGCTGCTTCATTCAGGACATTTTCCAGATCAGCTCCGGAGAAACCGGGCGTACGCTTTGCGATCGCATCCATATCCACGTCTTCCGCAAAGTGCTTGTTTCTGGCATGAACCTCAAGGATCGCCTTTCTGCCCTTTCTGTCAGGCAGCGCAACAGTGATCTGACGGTCGAAACGACCGGCTCTCAGAAGTGCCGGATCAAGTACGTCAGGACGGTTGGTAGCCGCGATGACAACGATGCCGGTATTGTCTTCCATACCGTCCATCTCAACAAGCAGCTGGTTCAGTGTCTG
>DMBB01000320.1:0-1793 GCA_003446295.1 Erysipelotrichaceae bacterium | reverse complement strand
TGTCCGCCGCCGAAGCCTGCGCCTCTCTGACGACCGACAGCATCGATCTCATCAATGAAGATAATGCACGGAGCTGTCTGCTGGGCTTTCTTGAACATATCCCTGACACGGCTGGCTCCGACACCAACGAACATTTCCACGAAGTCAGAACCTGAAATGCTGTAGAAAGGAACATTTGCCTCGCCTGCCACCGCCTTTGCAAGCAGTGTTTTACCTGTACCGGGATGACCGAAGAGCAGAATACCCTTCGGGATCCTCGCACCCATGCGGGCAAATTTCTTCGGGTATTTCAGATAGTCGATGATCTCAGCCATTTCCTGCTTTTCTTCATCGCATCCTGCGACATCCGTAAATCTGACCTTGGATTTTGTCTCCAGCTGAGCTCTGGATTTTCCGAATTCAAATGCTTTGGCATTCGCTCCGGCTCCGCCGCCCATCCGGTTGATCATCCAGATGCCGAATGCTGCGATCAGTACGATCGGGATCAGGGAATACAATGTATCCATGAAGGCATTGGAAGCTTCAGCATCAATAATGCTGATCTTCGAGCCGCCCAGCTGATCGATCAGTTCATCCAGTTCTGACTCGGTCGCAGGGATCGTGGACGTGAATGTGATCTGTTCCCCATCCTTTGTATAAACACCCTGTACTCCGATCGTTCTGTAGCCGATCGCCAGTGTGGAATCAGTGATCTTCTCACTGGAGATCACCTGCTTCATCTCACTGTAATTCAAAGCTTTGGATGTCGGCCTGTCACTCATCGTAAACAGGCTCATCACTGCGATCAGTACGATCAGATACGGCAGATAATTTAAAAATCGGTTTTTTTGCTGCATCTAATTACCTCACTATCAGGAATAGCACTCATCTTTCAGTACGCCGATATACGGCAGACAGCGATAATGCTGGTTGAAATCCATACCGAATCCGACAACAAACTCGTTGCCGACTGTAAAGCCGATATAATCAGCGGTAACATCCTTATCACGGCGGCTGGGCTTATCGAGCAGCGTTACGATCTTAACACTGTTGGCACCCTTGTTCTTCAGCATGTTGATGACAGCATTGATTGTGCGTCCCGTATCAACTATATCTTCTACAAGAAGAATGTCCAGCCCTTTGACCGATGTATCAAGATCCTTAAGAATCTTAATTTCTCCTGTTGTTTCTGTTCCCGCATAGCTTGTCACATCCATAAAGTCGTATTGTACATCCAGCTCAATATGCTTCATCAGTTCTGCAAGGAACGGTACGCTCCCTCTCAGCAAAGCCACCAGCAAAGGGCTGCGGCCTGCTTCACCATAGTCTTTGGTGATCTGCGCGCCAAGCTGTTTGCTGCGCTCAATAATCTCTTCTTCAGAATACAGAACCTTTTTTATATCCTTATTCATACGATGGTCTCCTTAGTTATAGTAAGTATTGTAGCACATTGAAATCAGGGCTTGTTGAAAAATGAAGAATATCACAGCCTAATCCGGGAACCAGTATGACACTGCCTGATGCATTGACAACGACCGGCCAGCTTTGGCGCATATATCTGGGAATATGCCTGTCAATAAAGAAACGGTGAACACTTTTCGTTCCGTATCTCATTCTGATCTCATCCCCGGACTGCCAGCTGCGGATCGTCAGGGGCCAGTCTTCCTCCCGGACAGTAACTGCATTGACACCCGGACTTCCCGGTCCAATCATGAAGGTTTCTTTTGCACCGAGTTCCATCACTTCCTGCAGATCTGCACAGACATAACTGTAGGTACAGAACGGTTTGTGAAGGAAAAATCTGCCGTTCTTCT
>DMBB01000234.1 GCA_003446295.1 Erysipelotrichaceae bacterium | reverse complement strand
TGTTGCCGGAAGCGATCTCATCGATGAGCATAACTTTTCCGTCAGCGTCATAGCCGTATTCGAACTTGATATCGTACAGTACAAGACCTTTTTCGAGCAGATCGTCAGCTACGATCTTTGTGATCTGCTTTGTCATGTTCTTGATATCTTCATACTGCTGTTCAGTCATGATGCCGAGGCATACAAGTCCGTCTTTTGTAACGAGCGGATCACCCAGTGCATCGTTCTTGAATGTTGTTTCAACATAAGAAGGAAGATCTGTACCAGCTTCAATATATTCACCATAACGGCGGATGAAGCTTCCGACTGCCTTATTTCTGCAGATAACTTCGAGACCGTGTCCGAACACCTTTGCAGGAAGTACTTCCATTGTTGTGTTGTCCAGATCTGCAGACACAAAGTGTGTTTTGATTCCGGCAGCGTTGATCTTTTCAAAGAAATAAATGCTCATTCTCAGGTTGACATCGCCGACGCCTTCGATCGTCAGTCCGATGGAGTTCTCACCCGGGTCAAACTTGCCGTCTTTTCCGGTGCAGTCATCTTTGAATTTTAAGAGATAGTTGCCATTGTCAAGTGCGAATACATCTTTCGTTTTTCCGCTGTAAACAAGTTTGTTTGCCATTTTTTTCTCCTTCTCTTTCTTGAAACAGTCTGTCTGGTGCATTTCTGCAATAGACTTAAATATTATACTTACAAATTCAGAAAATGAAATACTGATGCTTACTTCCTCAAAAAATTAACGAAGTCTAATGAAAAAATACTGTAAATTATTTCATTCTGCTGCTTATGACTGCTGATCACGGGTCATGAACGGTTTTTTCATCAGGTATCGTATTGAAGATCTCTGTTTTTCAGCACTTCATACAAAAACACGGAAATACCGTTGATCATGATCAGGCATATTTCCGTGTTCTGCTTTCTCAGGATCCTGCTTCTTCCTGAAGCAGGTCATGCTTCATTCTGCGGTAGAGCAGAATGGCAGCCGCACATGCGATGCCGTCTGCCAGCGGTACGGCGATCCACAGCTTCAGTATGTCGCGGAAGATGACGGACAGCAGATAGAACGATGCGACCGGCATCAGGAAACCGCGGAGCACATTGACGACAAGCGCATAGCGTGCATGCTGAAGCGCCTGCATCGCTGAGCCAAGGATCACGCATACGCCGCCCATGGTCAGTGAGATGACACAGGTGCGGATCGCTGTGACACCGATCTGACGCAGCGCATCAGATGCGCTGAAGAGATCCAGCAGTGTCTGCGGTATGAATTCAAACACAATGGTCAGTACGATCATCAGGCTCAGAATGATCGTCAGTGCGTAGCGGATCGTTCCCCATACACGGTCATACCGTCTTGTGCCGTTATTATATGAGAGGATCGGAACCATTCCGTTATTCATTCCGAACGCCGGCATATAGCAGAAGTTCTGCAGTTTCAGCCAGATTCCGTATACAGCTGTCGCAGTCGTGCTGTATGACAGCAGTACCTGATTGATGAAGAATGAGCTCATGGAAGCCAGTCCCATGGTGATCATGGAAGGAAATCCGATCGCATAGATCTCTTTGGCTGCTCTGATCGAGGGATGCAGGATCCCTTCCAGGCTGAAACTGATCCATTGATTCTTTTTGACGTTGAACCAGAATGCGATCACCGCCGCAAAGATCTGTCCCATGACCGTTGCCAGTGCGGCACCGGAGATCCCCATTTCCGGGAACGGACCGATCCCGAAGATCAGCAGCGGATCGAAGATAATGTTGAAGACCGCGCCGCATGTCTGAGCGATCATTGCCAGGGAGGCAGATCCTGAAGATGTCAGCATCTTTTCAAACAGAACGCCGTAGAACATTCCGAAGCACATCGTCCAGATGATCGTCAGGTATGCGGTTCCCCCTTCTACGATCTCCGGCACGCCCGTCTGCATGCTGTAGAACTTCCGGGTGAATGTCAGGCCCAATATGATGAATACGATCACATAGCACAGACACAGGAATATGCCGGTGTTTGCCAGACTGTCTGCCTGTTTGTTCTGTTTTCTTGCCAGTGCGCGCGGAATGCTCGCACTGATGCCGACGCCGGTACCGATGCTGATGGCATTCATGATCTGCTGCATCGGGAATGCCAGTGATACGGCTGTCAATGCATTCTCCGAGATCCTTGCGACAAACATTGAGTCAACGATGTTGTACATTGCCTGGATGAAGAACGACAGCATCATCGGGATGGCCATGCTCATGAGGAGCTGGAATATCGGCATGGTGCCCATTTTGTTTTCCGTATTTCTGTTTTCTTTGTTTTCCATTTTTCACTTTTCTTTCGACCCGGTTATTCTAGCAGAAAATTTTCAAATTGAAATTCACATGATCTGACCGATAAAAAAATGCCGCAGTTCATGCAGCATTTCCTGATCATCTGAGTGGACGCTACAGGACTCGAACCTGCGACATCACCCCTGTGAAGGGTGCGCTCTCCCAACTGAGCTAAGCGTCCGTGTACAGATTATTTTACCATAATTCATTTCTGATTCAACCTTCATGTTTCCGGCAGCTGTTTTTGATAGATGCTGCGTTCTGTGATGATCAGATCCAGTGTCTGATCCCAGGGATCTGTTTCGATGCGGTCACATTTCTGACATTCATATGCCAGTCCGATGCTCATCCTGCAATACGGCAGTATGCGGTCATAATACCCCTTCCCGTATCCTGTTCTGTGACAGCATTCATCAAAGGAAGACAAAGGCACCAGCATGATATCGATCTTTGAAGGATGTATGACCTTGCCGTGGTCCGGTTCCGATATCCCCAAAACACCCGGCTTCAGTTCATCCAGTGATCCGATCAGATAAAACTCCAGATGATCGGGCAAGGTCTTCGGCACAGCGACCTGTTTTCCTGCACGGATCAGGTTTGTGATCAGCTCATGCGTGGAGACTTCCTGACGGAATGATACGTAGCATCCGATCACCTGGGCTGAAGAAACAGCGTCCATCACCTTTGCGGCAATGGACGCATTGAAATCATTCCGTTCAGCTTCCGTCAGTTCTCTGCGTCTGTTCAGACCGTTTTTTCTGGCTTCTGCTTTTTTCATGTTATCCGATCGATCCTGTCATGTCGATCTTGAGCAGCTGGTTCAGTTCGACAGCATATTCCATCGGCAGTTCCCTTGTGAACGGCTCGAGGAATCCCATGACGATCATCTCTGTTGCCTGGTTCTCACTGAGTCCCCTGCTCATCAGATAGAACAGCTCTTCTTCAGAGATCTTGGAGACTTTGGCTTCATGTTCGATCGTTGAAGAAGCGTTGCTGTTGATATTGAGCGGGATCGTATCACTTCTGGAAATGTTGTCCAGGATCAGCGTATCGCATTCGATCTTTGCACGTGAATCACTGGCGTTCTTGCCCATGCGGATCCAGTCGCGGAAGTTGGTCACGCCGCCGTTTCTGGATACAGATTTCGATATGATCGAGGATGAGGTATGCGGTGCGAGATGGATCATCTTCGCGCCGGTATCCTGGAACTGTCCTTTGGATCCGACGCCGACAGAAATGCACATGCCTCTTGCATATTCACCTGCCAGAATGCAGGCAGGATACTTCATGGAGATCCTGGAACCGATGTTTCCGTCGATCCATTCCATGGTGCCTCTTGCTTCGACTTTCGCGCGCTTTGTTACAAGATTCAGGATGTTGCCGGACCAGTTCTGCACACTGGAATATCTTGCCTTGGCGCCTTCGCCGACAAATACTTCAACGACTGCGGCATGCATGGAATCCTTTGAATACTGAGGAGCTGTGCAACCTTCAACATACTGCACTTCCGCGCCTTTATCGACGATGATGATGGAACGTTCAAACTGTCCCATGGATTCACTGTTGATGCGGAAGTATGACTGGAGCGGTTTGTCCAGCTTCACGCCCGGAGGCACGTAGATAAAGCTTCCGCCTGACCATACAGCAGAGTTCAGGGCAGCCAGCTTGTTGTCACTGGGCGGTACGATCGTTGCAAAGTACTTTCTGAACAGTTCAGGATATTCTCTCAGTGCGCTGTCGATATCCAGGAAGATGACGCCCTTTGACTGGACTTCTTCCAGCATGTTGTGGTAAACAGCTTCGGATTCGTACTGTGTCGTTACGCCGGCCAGATATTTCCGTTCTGCTTCGGGAATACCCAGACGTTCAAATGTATTCTTGATCTCTTCCGGAACATCGTCCCAGCTTTTTTCCGTGTCGCTTGTAGCCTTTTTGTAATATGTGAAATCCTGGAAGTCGATCTCTGACAGATCGGGTCCCCACTTGGGCATCGGCATCTTCTCAAATACATGGAATGCGTTTACCCGGAACTCTGTCATCCATTCCGGTTCACCCTTGATCTTTGAGATTTGTCTGACGACATCTTCATTCAGACCTTTTCCCGTATCAAAGACAGAGATGTCCTTGTCATGAAAACCATATTGATAATCATCCTGGGAAGTCAGTACAGCCTGATCATTCTCACTCATGGGACGCCTCGCTTTCTTCTATCATCTGCTTCATTGCATTCCAGCCGATGGTCGCGCATTTGATGCGGTTAGCCTGCTTGTGGACATTTCTCATAACGAGCGCTTCCTGCAGCAGTTCGGGATCATATTCTTTTCCATCGACCATATTGAAATAATTGCGGATGATCTCCTTGGCTTCTTCTACGGTCTTTCCGATCAGAAGATCGGTCATGATGCTGGTGGAGCTTGTACTGATCGTGCATGCTTCACCTTCGAACTGAATATCTTCGATCACACCGTTTTCGATCTTTGATTCCACGGTAATATCATCGATACAGCTTTCTGAAGCCATATGGACAGACCGGTAAAGATCCGATCTGGTCAGTTTATGGTTGTGCGGGTATTGATAATGATCCATGACAAGTTCTCTTAATACCATCGGATCACTTAACATTTTTTCAATTTCACTCATGTTTCCGACCCTCCTTAAAACAGGAAACTGATGGCATTTTCCACAGAGATCTCTTTGGCTGCCTCTACGAAACGATCTGCTTCTTCTTTCGTATTGTAGAAGTAGAGTGACGCACGGATCGTCTGATCGGTGCCGATGATCTCATGAAGGATCTTTGCGCAGTGGTTGCCTGAGCGTACAGCTATGTTCTTGGTTGCCAGATACCCTGCCCCATCCTGGGCAAAGACGCCTTTGGCATTGAATGTTACAGGTCCGGTCTCGTTGTCCGGATTGTAAAACTCAATATTGTCAAGCTGCTTCATCTTGTCGGCGAAATATTTTCTCAGGTCCTTTTCATATGCATGGATCTCTTCCATGCCGATCGACATCAGGTACTTCGCTGCTGCGCCGACGCCGATCACGCCTTCAATATTCGGTGTGCCTGCTTCAAACTTTTCCGGAGCCTGCTTCAGCTGCATATCTCCGCATGACTGGAATCTGGCATTCATGCCGCCTCCCAGCATCATGGGATCCATCTGCTGCAGCAGTTCGTATTTTCCGTACAGGACGCCGACACCGCCGGGTCCGCACATTTTATGTGATGAGAATGCCAGAAAATCAACATCCAGGTCTTTTACATCGGTCGGTCTGTGCGGTACGCTCTGCGCGCCGTCTGCTACCACATAAATGCCATTGCGGTGTGCCAGTGCCGCGATTTCCTTCAAAGGCTGCACGGAACCGAGCACGTTGGTAACGTGAGCGATCGTGATCGCTTTGACGGAAGGATGGATCGCTTTTTCAACATCATCAATATGGCAGACACCTTGTCTGTCAACAGGAATGTATTCCACCTTGATGCCGTATTCATGTTCCAGACGGTACCACGGCAGCAGGTTGCTGGCATGCTCGGCTTCCGTTGTGAGAATGACATCTCCGGCTTTCAGGAAGTTATGGGCAAACCCGTAGGCGATCTGGTTCATTGAAGCAGTGGCTCCTGCTGTAAATACGACCTCTTTCGGATCGCAGTTCAGGAACTGCGCAATGATCTTTCTGGATTCATCGTAATGACGGTCCGCTTCAATAGCGATCGGATAATCGCCGCGGTGTACATTTGATGTGCCGGATACATAAAAGTCCGTTACTGCATCGATCACACAGCGGGGCTTGAATGTTGTAGCTCCGTTATCGAAATAGACAAGATCCGGATGACTGGAGAACATCGGAAAATCCTGCCTGATCTTTTCCACGTCAATCATAATCTTGC
>DMBB01000219.1 GCA_003446295.1 Erysipelotrichaceae bacterium | reverse complement strand
GGCAAACTCAGGACGGATATGGCAGAGCACTATTCGAGAAGATGCACATATCTTGGCCTTGTGATCTCACTGTTCCTTGGGGCGCTGTTCGGATTCTTCGGAAAGAACATCGTCGCGCTTTACAGTGATACGGAAGCAGTCATCACAGCTTCGATCCCTGTTATGGCAATACTCGGTGTTCTGCAGCCGATCCAGACACCGCAGTTCATTCTGTCCGGTTCACTCAGAGGTGCCGGTGCTACTAAGGCAACTGCTGTTGTAACTCTGGTCTGTGTCCTGATCCTCAGACCGCTTGCCGGCGAACTGTTCATCAAGATCCTGAAGTGGGGACTGATCGGTGCATGGGCTGCAATCGCGCTGGACCAGGTCGTCAGAACACTGCTCATCATGTATTTCTATGCAAGAGGTTCATGGAAGCGCATCAAGGTTTAACAGATGATCCATCCTTCAAACAAGAGGATGGATTTTTTTGACAGGAGAACAAACCGATCCCGGCATACTATAATAAAAACAGAAAGAAGGATCATGATATGAGCAGATTAAAAGACCTCAGAGCGATCATTGACCGCGAACTTCTGGAACTTGAAGACGATGAAAAACGTATCTCAGCAGTCAATCATTTATACGGCGTATCCATGGCAGCTGTGCTGATCGCAGAACGGCGCGGCATGGATCCTGAACTTCCGGCAATGGCCGCAATGATGCACGATATGAATGCATATCTTACAGGATCCTATGATGATCATGCCCATAAAGGGGCGGAACTTGCCCGGACGTTTCTGAAGGAACTGGGAGAAACTGATCCGGAAGAAACAGAGCTGATCTGTTCGATGATCTATCATCATAATGACAAAGGCGTGACTGATCAGCCGTATGATGAAGTGCTGAAGGATGCGGACGTCATGCACCACTGTTTCAACGATCCGTCCAAAGCGGTCAAGGATAAGGAAAAGGTCCGCTTTGAACAGCTTGTGAAAGAATTCGGCCTGCAAAGGGAATGACGTGTATATGAAACCTCTGTCACGGAAAAGCTGGGCGACGATCATCATATTCGGACTGATCGGACAGATCGCCTGGGCAATTGAAAATAATGAATTTAATCTCTTTCTGTTCAACTATATTGGCGGAACTACAACAGATATTGCCCGTATGGTTGCCTGGTCGGCAGGTGTGGCAACCATCACAACACTGGTGATGGGGACAATATCCGACAGGCTGAAACACAGGAAACTGTTTCTGTGTGCAGGCTATATTTTGTGGGGCCTTTCTGTCATGGCATTCGCATGGATCTCAAGAGACAACGTGTCAAAGTTCGTATCTGCAGAAAAGGCAGTATCTGCTGCGGCACTGCTTGTGATCATAATGGACTGTATTATGACGTTCTTCGGATCGACAGCCAATGATGCTTCGTTTAATTCCTGGGTAACGGAAAGCACTGATGAAACAAACAGGACAAAAGTGGAAGGGGTACTGAATGCATTCCCGCTGCTGAGCATGCTGATAGTGGTGGGAGCTTCGAATATCATTATTGAGCAGACAGGCTGGCCTGTTTACTTTATTGCGGTCGGCATTCTGGTGATCATGTGCGGGATCGCAGGATTGTTCTTTGTTGAAGAAACGGAAACTGTACAGGCTGAGAATGAACCGTTCCTGAGTTCGCTGGCTTATGGGTTCCGCCCGTCTGTCATCCGGCAGAATCCATTGTTTTATACTGCACTGGCCGCATTGTGCCTTTACAATACAGCGACACAGATCTTTATGCCGTATCTGTTTATCTACCTGAATAAAACATTGGGATTTGACACAATGACATACTCTCTCGTGATGGCGATCGTTGTTCTTTCAGCAAGCGTCTTTGCCATCGTGCTGGGAGGGAAGGTCGATCTCATGGGAAGGCGGAAAATGCTGTATCTTTCCACAGCAGTTTATTCTGCCGGACTTCTGCTTGCTGGCATTGTCAAGAGTCCGGTACTGTTTACGATCATAGGCTCTGTGATGATGGGCGGCTTTGTCATGATCTCGATCATACTCATGTCAACGATCCGTGATCATACCCCTTTGGAACATGTCGGAATGTTCCAGGGCATCCGACTGCTGGCATATGTGCTCATTCCGATGATCATCGGTCCGAATATCGGAGATTTGATCATTCACATGTCAGATGCAGGAACATATATCAACGAATACGGAGAAACAGTCAGTCTGCCTGTGGCAGGCGTATTCTTTGCGGCGGCTGCAGCCTGCCTGCTGATCATGATCCCGGGCAGGAAACTGTTTTCAGAAGATCCTTCAGCAAATCATTAAGATCGCACCCGGATGCAGAACAGTTGATTTGACCGGCGGTCAAAATATGATATAGTTAAGTTGCGTAAAGGAGGAGAATCATTGTATGGAACTCAACAACGAATTATCAAGAACTTACATTTTAGACATAGAAGAATCTGCTCAGTCTGTTGCATATGCACTGCAGGAATACCTGGACAGAAAAAAGAATATGATCACACAGACAATGAGAACCAGAAACGGTTATATGGTTCAGTGCAAAGGCGACGTGTCTGCTGAATGGACAAAATACCTTGGCATGGATGCGGCAGTTTCTGTAACGCTCGAGCAGAAAGACGGCCGTCTGACAGTAGACATCACAACGGAAAAGTGGGCTGAAAAAGCAGGAACAGCACTGCTGGGAATTTTCTTCCAGCCGCTGCTGATCACAACAGGAATCGGCGCTCTCCGTTCCATGACACTGCCGGCAGATATTTTCGCATTTATTGAAGAATACCTGCATACAGTACCGGTATCAGATACACCGCTGACTCCCGAGACACCGGAAACAACAAAGAGCGCACCTGCAGTCGTCATCTGCCCGCATTGCGGATCTGAAAACAGGATCGGTTCGATCTTCTGCAAGAACTGCGGTGAGAAACTGGAAAAAGAAAAAGTATACTGCCCGGAATGCGGTGCTGAACTCGATGGAGATGAAGTGTTCTGCCCGCAGTGCGGTAAAAAGCTTCATTAAGTCAACGAAGGAATGAGGGTCACCGGATCCTCATTTTTTTGCGGAACAATAAAAAGCCAGGTTTTGAGCCTGGCTGTTTTGATGAAAGAATTTGTCTGTTAAGCAACGTCAATGATGTCGGATTCTTTGACCATCAAGGCCTGTTTTGCTGAATTCAGGAACTGAATGTTATAGCAAGGTTCTCCCTTTTTCGCAGGATTGCCCCATGGCATAACTCTGACGATCTGACCTGTTTCTTCACTGCCGTTGTACATGAATCGGACAGTCTTGCCTTTTTTATAAATCGGCACGCCCAGTTCACGGGTGACTTCCTGCAGTCTTGTTCCGATCTCAAGCACACTGTTGAACAGGACTGTGATTTTATCGGTCATTGAACGGTCTACATGATAATGACCGCAGTACCAGTGGTCGTACTCAACTGTGTCGACAAGCGTCTGCAGATAATCAGTTAATGCATCGTTGAAGTACTCGTTGTTTGAAATGACATCCTGAAGCTTTGTAGGAAGGCAGTGGGTAATGATATAGTCGACCTTTCTTCCGCATGCATCAAGAGAAGCAGTGGCTCTTGCAAATTCCGCTTCATTCGGCAGTTCTTCAGGCCACCAGTATTTACCGACACTTGCCGTATCACCGGTTGCCGGGCCTCTGTCATGAGAAGTTGCTCCGCCTAAAGTGAAAATCTTCTTTCCCTCCAGTTCGAACACATAACCGCGCTCAAGATGAAGAATCTTGCTTCTGATCTCGTGGACTTTGCCGCCGTTCCAGTCTTTTTCGGGATAGGTATACAGTCTCGGGAAGCATTCATGGTTTCCGTCGACAAACAGAGTTGTCCATGCCTGGTCCTGCAGCCATTTGATCCACATTTTTTCCTTCATCGTTTCATGCTTTGTATCCCAGATCAGTCCGAAATCACCGCAAATTATAAGGTAATCATTCTTTGTGAGCTTACTGGTTACATTCTTCGCTGTCAGCTTTTTGATATCACCGCTATAGCCGTGAATATCACCTGTAACATAGATCATATGATTTGATCCTCCTATCAAAATCATACAAAAAAAAGGAGATGATTGAAAGAAAGAACACGATTTCTTTTGACAAATCAAGTGAGGATAAAGAATAAACCGCAAGAAAAAAGATGCCGAAGCATCTTATCGTTTCACGGTGGACCGATGAGACTTATTCCGGTTGACGATGGCTGACATTTCTTCACCCGGGAAGCAGATCAAACCGCCTTTTCCGTTTGCCATTGCCATCAGATCTTCAGCGTCTTCAAAGTAAACATTCGGCGGTGTAGCGGCAGCTACCTTGTAAGGCATGACATACAAGGGTATTGAATACTCTCTCTTGTCGGCTTTCGCTGCTGCTTCAACATGCGCCATCAAGAAAGCAATATCTACTTCATTCTGGCGGTCGTAAAGTTGGACGAACGGAATGAAAATAAAGGAACACTTGCCTTTTAATCCCAGTTTCGCTGTCTGTGCATCCAGTCTTTTTGCGAGAAACCCTGATGCGAAGCCTTCACCGCAGCAAATAGCAATCCTCAGCATACCTACCTCCAATGCAGTTATTATATACATTCACACTGCAAATAAAAGAGTTTATATTACGAAAAAATATAACAAAATAACAGCGGATGAAAATAATACTGTTTTATAAAGCGTTTTTTTTCAGTTTTATATGCGGATTTGAAGCCATTTATGAGGTGTTTTGACTAAGATTGAAATGATAGCGGTTTCAGAATATTCCAAAAACATGCATGCTTATTTGCCGATGGTGAGACCGCCGTCAAGATGGAAGATCTGACCGGTTATAAAGGCTGATTCCTCAGAAGCAAGATACGCTGCCAGAGCGCCGAATTCTTCAGGCGTTCCATTGCGCTTCATGGGGATCTCAGGCAGGATGACAGAAGCGTCCAGCGTTGCAGGGGAATGATCATCATGATCATTGACCATGCCGCTTCGTGCAATACAGTTTACAGTGATGCCATACTGCATCAATTCCCTTGCAAGGCAGTATGTCATGGATATCACGCCGCCTCTGGCAATGGAGTCCAGCATGTTCTCCTGCAGTATTCCCGAAGATGCGCCGGCAGAGGAACACAGAATGATCCTGGGATGCCGGCTTTGTTTCAGGTAAGGCAGAAATGTCTGCAGTTCCAGAAGCGGACCAGCAATATGGTGAGAGAGCTTCTTCATGGTTTCTTCTTCTGAGAACTCACCGAATGGTTTCGGCACGCTCAATGAACCGGTCGTATTGATATATACATCGACAGAACCGAAACGTTCTGCAGCCTGCTGAAGCACTTCCTCCAATGGCAGCTGATTGGACACTGCAGTTACGGTTCCTTCCATCCCCGCACAAGCACTGATGATATCGGATGCCCGCTCAGGGTCGTG
Organism: Erysipelotrichaceae bacterium; assembly: GCA_003446295.1. The sequence goes on along the minus strand of DMBB01000219.1, from coordinate 5,086 downwards.
TGTTGCCATGATGACATTCATGCCATGTGATGCAAGTGCCTTGACTGCCCCGCGGCCGATATTCCCCGTGGCTCCGGCAAAATAACAGGTTCTTCCGTTCAGTTTCATAATTCCTCCAGAAGAGGCAGTACGTGGTCATAGAGGTAATGACCCATTCCATCTTCGTTGTTTGTATATTCGGTTACGGCATCGGCGCATGCTTTGGTATCTTCTGCTCCGTTTTTCAGGCATACACCCCAGCCTGCGGTTTCAAGCAGCTCGTTGTCGTTCGGCATATCTCCGAAAGCCATTACGTCTTCTGCATGAATTCCATACAGTTTTTCATATTCCTTCAGTCCGAATCCTTTGTTGATCTGCGGGTCGCAGAATTCCAGCATGGTCGTCTGTGTTCTGAATGCTTTCCATGCAGGTGACTGATGGGCATAGGCCCATTTCTCTGCCTCCGGCATACGGTCGGCGGGAATACGGAACATGATTTTGGGACACTGCCCTGCCCACATTTGAGAAATATCATCTGCAGCGATCACGGCCTGATGATTTCTGGCAGATGATGCCAGGACATTCTCATCGATTCTTTTGACAAACTGTTTTCCGTTTCTGTAAAGAAACGGGTTCAGATCCAGCGGTTCCATCATCAGGATGATCTCCTTGATCGTTTCAGGCTGGAGCTCATTGAACTGATGGATCCTGCCGGAGCTTCTGTCAAAGATCTGTCCGCCGTTGAGGCCTATCATCATATCAATTCCCGGGTCTTCAAAATCCCAGTTCTTCAGTTTTTCTTTGATTACCGCATCATACGCACGGCCGCTGGCAATTCCCAGAAGAATGCCATGCTTATGCAGTATTTTCAGTGCGCTGCGGGTCAGTTCCATCATTTCTCCGTCATCATTGACCAGTGTGCCGTCAATATCCGCAGCAATCAGTTTAGGCAGTTTCATATCAATGTCCTTCCTCCTGAATATTGTAATCATAACAGAACGATGTGAAATATCTTAAACCTTGATCATATGGACTGTTATTCTGAAACTCAGTAATATAAAAACATGATTTATACGTATTACAGGAACAGACTCTGCCTGCAGGATCAGAAAGTATATGATCAGCTGCTGAACGGACTGAGAGAGCGTCAGAATGTGATCGATATACCGTATACAAAGCTGGCTCCCGCTGATCTGATGCAGGGCGTTATCGCAGATCATCCGGAATTGATGGATGTTGATTTCCGGAGTTTTCAGTATGTGGATCTGTTCCTGAAAAAATATTTCCGCATGACCTACACGGAATATGACCGCTCTGCTGCAAAGAAACTGGAACAGATCGGGGAATTGTTCAGGTCCGTTGTGAACAAGGATATGGATGACTGGGATAAGGCGGCAGTGATTTATGATACGCTGGGCTCAATGATCCGTTACGGGTTTATCGACGGGATCTTGGAACATACGATCAAAGGCTTCCTGACAGAAGGAAAGGCAGTCTGTGACGGTATTTCGAAAATGTACCAGTACCTATGCGGATGCTGCGGGATCGACTGCATCCTGATCCAGGGACAGGTAAGTGAAGAAGGGCATGCATGGAATCTGATCAGACTGAACGGACACTGGTATCATGCCGATATGACGGCAGATCTTAAGATCTGTGAATCAGCCGGGTACCCGGCCCATGTTCTGTTCTGCAGGAATGATGAGGTGTTTTCCAAAGACCATGTATGGGATCATTCCGCATATCCTGCATGTACGCAGGCGGAAGATTATTTTGAGCACTATCATCTGACTGTCGCTTCATTCCTCCAGTTTTCATCTGCGGTGATCAAGGCACGGCTGAACAGAAGCAGCAGGATCAATCTGAAATTTCAGACAGATGTTCCTGTAAATATGCAGAAACTGCAGAAATGGATGCTGCTGATGTCGATCACCGGAGTCCTTTCTGTTGTTTTTGCGGAAGAACATCAGATCGCGCTGATCCTTTTGCAGTAAAAGCCAGCATACTGTAAAGTCATAGGAACCAAATCAGAGAAAAACAGGAGTGACATTGATCATTCCTGTTTTGGTTCAGATGTTATGGGATCTCAGCGATCAGGATTCCTTCTTCATCAAATGGAATCCTTGCTGTGACATGACCTTTTTGAAAGAAGAAAGATCCTCCATGATTTACCGGATCCCTGCAGATCGGATTGATCATGAAGACATTGTCTGAAACAGATGCGGCCTGCACTGCATACTCATCCAGCGAATCGAAGCCCTGCAGAAACGCTTCTGAAAAGCAAAGAACATCCGCTTTGCCTGAAGCACGTTTCATTGCAAGCTCGATCTGATCCATATTAAATGAAATATTCCGGTTTTCACATCTGTAAGATACCAATCCGATTCTCATAGCGGTAATCTTTGTCAATTGTCTGTTGAGAGGATCGTAACACAGACCGCATGCATAATGCCATTGATATACTGTTTGCGTACTGAGGCAGAAAAAAACCTGCAGGCTGCGCCATACAGGTTTGCATATCGGATCAGTGAATATACTGGAAGCCGTCACCGGACTGTACAAAGTGTACCGGAAGATCTCCGACAACTTTGGGCAGCCATGTTTCAGCCATGAACTTCATGCCGGGCTCTTCTGTATTGAAGTGGCCGAGCAGGATGAGTGCTTTGGGAATTCCCAGTTCAGCGCTGTCACGGATGTATTCATTGAATGTATAGTCTGTGCATTCAAGGGTGATCGCACAGTCGAAATCTTCTGTTTCAAAGGCAGCCAGTACATCATTGTCTGCTCTGCCGTCAATATGTCCGACGATACGAAGCTTATGAACAAGCGTTTCGGGATCACCGACGATCCTTGTTCCGTTGAGATGCAGTTTTTCAATCAGTTCCTTAGCGATCAGCTTTGCAGGAACACCATCAAATGCGTAATCCATAGGCCTTACAGGATCGCAGATGATCTGCTGATCCCATCCGAGCTCTTTTGCGAATCCGTAGAAGATACCGTCTACATACTGGCGGATATGGACGGGAACACCGGAATGAATATAGTCATGATCTCTCCAGACGGTAATGCCGTATTCGTCCAGCAGTGCCTTTTTTGCCTGATAGGTGCGGTTATCCTGCAGCCAGTCCTGGTGATCACCGTGATTCCAGAACAGAGCTTCATGAGGAATGATCAGATTGCAGCCAAGCTTATGAGCTTCCCGGATGACTTTAGTGCTGGCAAAGCATGTCGTGACGATGCCTGTGCATTCAACATCGGTATTTCCGTAAAGGACTTTATCTCTTGTAGTGGTGTCATCGATCTTTCTGCCTCTGGTTTCACCCTTGCTGTAGGCTTTTACAGCGTCTATAACTTCCTGTATTTTCATAATAAAAATATCTCCTCTATTGTCATTATAGGAGAAACGTTCAGTAATTGATATTCAGAATACTGACTATGATCAAGTTGTATTATGACAGTGAGTACAGGGTACAGAAAACCATGTATTTGCTATAATTGGGACGTGATTTGAGGATGTGTATATGAGTCAGAAAAAAAACAGACGCGGATATGATTTTAAGGATCTGAATGAATTGAATGAAACAGGGACGCTTTTGGGAAGAGTCGGTTACAAACCTGTCAGTTCAGTTTATATTTTGTGCATCGCTGCTGCGCTGTTTCTGCTGATCGGTCAACTGTTCGGCATCATCATGGCGCTGATCTGTCTGGCAGGCGCAGGATTTATTCAGTTCTATGTCACAGATCATCCTGTCATGGATGTATATGATGATGCGGTTATTTTCCTTGACCCTGCTGATGCTTCAGCAGGAATCCGCTATACACCTGCTCAGGTGTATAAGTGGACTGTCAACAAAGATTCCAGTTATGAGATATCTGTTTCACTGCAGAGCGGGGACATCCATGTTGCGCAAAGCTATCAGGTATCAAAGGCTAACAGGCTTCTGAAGAAACTGATGGCAGAAAAAAGTGAAACAAGGGTGATCCAGAACAGCTACAAAGGAACCGGTCTGATATCCAGAAAGAAGAAATGAACAAGCAGAAGCTGTGCGCTCCTGCTTTTTACTGCTCATTCAGTTTCAGACAGACATCGATCGCTTCGGCAACATCCTTCACGACATAATCGGACATTTCCTTGACGGCGTCCCTGCCGCTTTCCATAGCGAATTTCACACCTGCGTACGGATACATTTCGGCATCATTCAGTTCATCTCCGATACAGGCGATCTCTTCTTTTTCAAGATGGAGCGTTTCTTTCAGATATGACGCAAAGACACCTTTCGAGGCATGTGCGTTTCCGAGTTCAAGAAGCCTGTCACCGCTGCGGGCTGTAAAGCAATCCTTGCCGGCGGCTTTTTCAATGCGCAGCTTCGCCAGATCACATTGTTCCTTGTCTTTCAAAACGATGGACAGCTTGCCGCATACAGTACCGGTATCACGGCTGAGGAAATCATTGATCGTGAAATCCGGGATCACCCCGATACCTGTTTCAGCGATCTGTTCCCTGTACTTCAGAACAGAAGGATGTTCAAAATTGTTGAAGACACGCTCTGAATTCATTCCCTGCACCTGGATCAGGTCATAGTCCGGAAATTCCGTGTCCAGGATGTGTACGATCTCCCGGATCAGATCTTTGCTGAGGGAATGGCTGACCGGGAATGCTCCATTGTCATATACAACCGCTCCGTTGAATCCGCCTGCTTTGATATCCGTAAAGCCATGGTCCTTCAGCAGTTTGATGCCGAAGCCGATCATTCGGCCGCTGGCAACATAGAACTTCATGCCGGAATGCTTGATGCGCTCAAGCGCTTCATTGTTTCGCTGTGTCAGATCAAAGACTGTTTTGCCATGACCTGCAAACAGCGTTCCATCCATATCGCTGATCAGTATTTTAATCATAGGTCCTCCGTCAACGCATTTATCTTATCAGAGTTCTGCGGAAACATATTGTCATGAATCGCATCAGTCTCGTCAGTATTTCTGAATAAGGCGATCTCTTTGTAGACAGGACTGCCGCTGCCAGGCTCTGAGTTCATCAGGGAAATACTGCTGACAGTCATACTGCTGTGCGGGAGCGTGAGTTCTTCTGCGGATCCTTTCATTCTGCGGA
>DMBB01000264.1 GCA_003446295.1 Erysipelotrichaceae bacterium | reverse complement strand
TTATACGAATCAAGAAGCAGATTCATGTTGTCATCAATCTGCTTCAGGTTCTGCTGCGTCAGAGTCCTCGTATTCTCTCTGATCAGGCGGATCGTATTATAGGACAGAAAGATACCCACAAACAGCAACGGAACCGTTGATGTCAGGATAAAGATACTGATCAGCCTGTTTCTCAGACTCTGTTTCGCCATAAAGATATTCATTCTGTTATATTAACCCTTCACGGCCCCGTTTGTCATTCCCGCAATGATATATTTTTGCATAAAGATGAAAATGACTGCGACCGGAATGATCGTTACGATGGCGAAGGCGGACAGGTAACTCCACTTCGTGCCGTACTGCCCCATGAAGTTGAAGATCCCGGCCGTGATCGGACGCTTCTGCTGGTCCAGGATAAATGTCATGCCGTAGGCCAGGTCGCCCCATGCGTACAGGAAGGAGAATACGGCGCACACGATGATTCCGGGTTTTGCCACCGGCACCAGGATCCGCATGAACGCACCGAATCTTGTACATCCGTCGATATATGCCGCCTCTTCCAGTTCCTTCGGGATCGATGCGAAGTAGTTCTTCAGGATCAGTATGGAAAATGGAATCCCGATCGTCGTATCCGCAAGGATCGCCGACCACCAGGTATTATAAACATGCATTCCCTTGAACATGATGAACATGGGCGTGAGCAGCACGGACACCGGAAGCATCTGGGTAACCAGGAAGAACAGCAGCATGACCTTCCTGCCCTTAAAACGGTACTTGGCGATGGCGTACGACGCCGGCACTGCCAGAACCACAGCGATCAGCATGGAACTCAGGGAGATCAGGAAGCTGTTCGCAAATGAACGGAACATGTTGAAGTCTCCGGTCTCCACCTGCGCCGCATAGGACTGCGTGTTCAGGACGTGCGGATAGAATGTCGGCGGGTTCTGGAATATCTCCTGCTCCGTCTTCAGGGAAGTGTTCAGTGTCCAGAACAGCGGAAATAACAGGAAACACAGTACCAGAACAGAAACGATACAGAGGATCACATTTTTCCTGCCGGTAATCTTTTTCTCTTCTCCCATTTCCTCAGTCCTCCTCTCCCTGCATGGTGATCCTCAGGTAGATGATGCCGACCATCAGAAGGATCAGGAGCAGTACATTCGCTACGGCCGAACCGATGCTGTAATTAAACAGTTCAAATGACTGTTTGTAGGAATATGTTGACAAAAGGTGGGTGGAGTTGACCGGTCCGCCGCTTGTCATAACATAGACCAGGTCGTAGACCTTAAATGTGTAGATGAACCCCAGTACCAGAACCGATTCGATCGTGGGACGCAGAAGCGGCAGTGTGATGCGCCAGAAACTCTGGCTGGCGCTCGCTCCGTCAATCGCTGCGCTCTCATACAGTTCCTGGGGGATGGTAGTCAGCCCGGTGGACAGCAGGATCGTGTTAAACGGGATCCCGATCCAGACATTCGCGATAATGACCACCAGCATTGCCGTCTTCGAACTGGTCAGCCAGTCAATATTCTGGGAAATCAGATGCACGGATCTCAGGATATAGTTCACCACACCGATATCCGTCGCAAACAGAAGTTTGAAGATCAGAGCAGTGACCGTCATCGGGATCATCCACGGGATCATGAGGATTCCGCGCACCGTTCTGGCGAAGCTGAAATTCTTATTCAGGAACAGTGCCAGGATAAATCCGATCAGGAACTGGAATACCAGACAGGATACCGTGAAAATCAGCGTGTTGCCAAGAGACTTCAGAAACACATCATCATGAAACAGCTTTATATAGTTGGCTATTCCGATAAAATGCTTCTCTCCTCTTGACAGATTCGCCACCGTCACATCCTGCAGGCTCAGCAGAAGGTTGCTGATAATGGGGTATCCCACAAAGATCAGCATATAGACGCATGCCGGCAGAGCAAACAGAAGCCCTGCATTCTCATGCCGGAAGAATCGTTTTAACGCACGCATAATAAAACCCCCTTTTGTGATCTCTCTTGCAGAAAGTATAGAACGTCAGCGCCAACTTCTAAATGTGAGAAATCTTTAAAAAGGGGGAATCACCTAAACTGTATTGATTTTATTTTACATTTCTCCGGTACTCGACGGGAAGCTGCCCCGTGATCTCCTTGAAGACCCTGCTGAAATATTTGGGATCCGAATAGCCGACCTTCTCCGCCACCTCGTACAGTTTCAGGTTCGTTCCCACCAGCAGTTCCTTCGCTTTCGAGATGCGGTAGTTCTTGACATAATTGCTGAATGTGGTACCCGTCTCCCTGTGGAACAGCGTCCCCAGATACTCCGGCGTCATATCCAGTTTTCTGGAGATCTCATCCAGCATGATCCCCGTCTGATAGAACTCATGGATCATACTCTTCATTCTCTTTACTGTCAGATGGGTGGTATCCGTATCCTGTGTACTGGTCAGTTTTTCCAGAACGAGCGAAGAGGCTTCTGTCAGTTCCTCCCTCAGCTTCGCATTCATGATCCGGCTCAGCAGTTCCTGCTGGTTGATCTGGCTGACTTGAACCTTCCCCACTTCTTTCGCGATGGCGATGATATTCCACAGAAAACGCACATAACTTTCCTTGATCTCTTTGGGCGCATAGATCTTTCCGTCGCAAAATGAGTCGTGGAACTCTTTCATCACTTCCTGTTCCCTTGCCTGATCGTCAGAACATATGGCGGTCCTCATCTGCATCTCCAGGTCAATGGGATAATTGCAGGACGCGGTCTGGACATTCTTGATCTGCGGGTAGCAGATCAGTACCTTATTGTCCATGGAGATATTCCAGTCCAGATACGGATATAAAAGAGAAAACCCTTCTCCAAGCGCATTCAGATCATCCACCTCGATCCAGCCTGCAGCCATCTTCTTAGGACTGCGCTGCAGGATCTGCTGCTGCATCCATCTCTCCAGATCCTTAAGATCCCGGTATCCTCTGACTACCACAGTGACAGTGTTCCGGTAAACCAGGTCCGGATAATAGCAGTCCAGCCCCGGATAAGAGCTGAACACATGCCGGATGTACCTTCTCGTTTCCTCTGAACTTACATTGCCGCTGTGGTAAGCACACAGCAAACTCATTTTCTCATGACAGTCGATATGATACCTGCTTTCAAGATAGGCTTCCGTCTGCTCATCAACCGTCAGTTTCCCGGAGAGCACAGAGAAAAAGATCTGCTCGGGAGTACCGATCTGTTCCGGCTTCTCCAGGCGTTCCTTCTCGATCTGGAATGTAACATTCTCCAGCGACTGCATCAGTTCATTGTAGGCAATGGGTTTCAGAAGATATTCCGTCACCCCCAGCTTCATCGCAGATCTGGCATACTCAAACTCCGAGAACGCACTCAGCACGATCGCCTTCGTATGAATGCCGGCCTGCACCATCTGCTCCAGCATCTCCAGTCCATCCATATCCGGCATACGGATATCCGTGATCACAATATCCGGTTTCAGCTGAAGGATCGCCTGCAGCCCTTCCACACCGTTCCCGGCTTCCATGACCACATCATATCTGCCGCCGGAACGGGACAGCAGCTTCCCCAGACCTTCCCGGATGCGGATCTCATCTTCCACAATCAGGACTTTTAGAACATTTTCTTTCATGATCATCAATTCCCTGTCATCGAGTTATCTTATAGTAATCAGCCTGTGTTTCATGGTAAAACAATTATATGAATACTATATCATTGAGATGAATTATACATGTATCTGATGTATCTGAGAACATTGTAACAGGAATTTGCAAATGAAACAGAATCTGTCTTTTATTTTCGTCCACGGTCTTTCCGGCTGGGGCAGTTATGACAAATCGTATAAGCGGATGCCCTACTGGGGAATGCGCGGCGGATTTGTGATCGATGACACCTTTTG
>DMBB01000248.1 GCA_003446295.1 Erysipelotrichaceae bacterium | reverse complement strand
GGTTCACGCCGGGAACGGAAGTGGATCTCTGCGGACATGCCACCCTGGCGTCGTCATTCGCCGTGCTGAACTATATTGAACCGGACCAGAATGAAGTGCATTTCCATACAAGAAGCGGGGAACTGATCATCCGCAGGAAGAACGGTCTTTATGAAATGGAATTTCCTGTTTATGAACAGGAAGAAATCCCGGTAACGGATCTGATGGAACAGGCGTTCGGCACCAGGCCTGAGAAAGCATATCTCGGTGTCGATCTGGTCTGCGTTTTTGATAATGAAGAAGCCGTCAGGAAGATGCGTCCGGATCAGAATCTGCTTGTGTGGCTGCCGGGCAGAATACAGAATGTGACGGCGAAGGGGAAGGAAACCGACTGTGTTTCCAGAAGCTTCTGCCCGAAACTTGCAATCACGGAAGACCCGGTATGCGGTTCGGCGCACTGCCAGATCGCACCGTACTGGGCATCCGTATACGAAAAAAACGAAATACATGCATACCAGGCATGCGCACGGGGCGGATATCTGACATGTACAGTTGACGGCAATCAGATCAAAATCAGCGGAAACGCCGTGATTGTTGCTGTCTCGGAAATACTGGCCGTCCTGCAGTAAAAGGTGAAGCATTATGATTCTGTATTTCAGTGCAAGAGGAAACACCAGACTCATCGCCGAAGCTCTGGCGCATGAGCTGAACGATGAATGAGTCTCTCTGCTTCAGCGGATCAGAGAGTCCGATTACTCCGATATTCATTCACGGAATTCGTTCATTTTCTGTGCACCGGTTTACGTCAGCGAGCTTCCGGTATTCTTTTCGGAATATCTTCAGAAGGTATCGCTGACGGGATGCGGCGTTGTTTACTACAAATCCCTGCCGGAAAGCCCGTGTCTTCAGACATGGGATGAACGGCACTATTTCTTTTTCTGATTATTTTTTGTACTGGTTCTGTATGTACTGTATCACAGTGTCTCTGCTCATATTGCCGAGCGTACTCATATAATAGCCTGGTGACCAGATATGTCCTCCCCAGAACATATCATTTCCAATCTCCGGATGCTTTGCAAGAAACAGTCTTCCTGTTCCTCCCTTCAAAGCCTTCACAGCATTGGAAGGTGCCAGCTTGGGCTTGAATGATACAAGAAGATGTACATGGTCTTCCATGACTTCCATTTCTTCGATTGTGATCTCATTCAGTTCCGCCACATATATGAGCAGCTGTTTCATTTCATTGACAAGCTCTTCGCTGACAAATAATTCCCGTCTGTATTTCGTGCACCAGATCAGATGGAAATGAAAGCTGTATACATAACCCCGTTCATAGTTTGCATTCTCAATTTTATCGATATGTCGTCTCATATGTTTTTAATATCAGGCTTTATTTAAAATTCCAGAGCCTGTATTTCACTCCTCATATGCAGTATAATTGTTATATGAATAAGAATCAACAGATTGCTCAGACACTGCATGAGACCATTGAACGGCATTCCTCTATGAGATGCCGTACTTTTGAAATAAAAGTTGTCTCAAACAAGCTGAACCGCGAACAGAAGGAGACGATCAGCGGTATCTTCAGAGAAGCCAAATGGATCCGCAATGCACTGATCAGTGATATGGACTGTCTGAAAGGCAATTTCCGTTCCGTATCTGTCAAAGTCGGAGATCATTTTGAAGAAAGACAGCTGCAGTATATCGGATCGCAGATAAAGCAGTCGGTTGTAAAGCAGGTCCATTCCGAACTGAAAGGACTGAAGACGCATAAGCAGAACGGAGACAAAACCGGAAAACTGAGATACAAATCCTACTGCAATTCCGTAAACCTGAAGCAGTATAAAGTAACATACAGCATTCTGTGGGATAAGAACCGGATAAAGATACAGGGAATAAAGAAGCCGTTATATGTACGCGGCTTAAAGCAGATCCCTGCGGATGCAGAGATTGCGAATGCAAGGCTGGTAAGAAAAGCATCCGGTCTGTATGTATATATCACCTGCTTCACAGAAAAAGAAGCACCGGCACATACAGGACATATGGTGGGAATTGATTTCGGGATTGAGCACAATCTGACGTTCAGTGACGGAAGAACTGCGGACATCTGTGTACCGGAAAGCAAAGGAGTAAAGCTGGCATCAATCCGAGTAAACAGAGGTCTGAAGCATAACGGAAACAACAAGAAGGCCGAAAATCATCAGAAACGGAAATACAGACTGCGCATCGCATATGAAAGAGACAGCAGGAGGAGGAAAGATCAGGCAGACAAGACAGTGCATGAGCTGCTGGAAAGCAATGATTTTATAGCGATCCAGGATGAAATGATACAGCAGTGGCATGCGGGGATATTCGGAAAGCAGGTACAGCATTCTGCCATGGGGACTGTTAAAGGGAAGCTTAAAAACAGCTCAAAGGTTCGCATGATAGAAAGAAGCTATCCGAGTACACAGGTATGTCCGGTATGCGGGAAACTGACAAAACATCCGCTGAGTCAGAGGGAATATCAGTGCATGCACTGCGGATATCATCATGACTCAAGAGATCAGAAAGCAGCTCAGTCGATCCTGGCTGAGGCAATACGACAAGTCTCTGTGGAACGCAGAGCTCAGAGTCCTGTGGAGGATGGTTCCACTGCAGTGATGCCGTTGGGCATCATATGTAAGAACCCACCTGTGAAGCAGGAAGCCTGTGACTTCAGTCACAGGTAGTTCA
>DMBB01000091.1:1249-6870 GCA_003446295.1 Erysipelotrichaceae bacterium | reverse complement strand
TTATAAAGTACCGTTTGATGCACTGTTGGTTGTTTCACTCGTATTCGGGTTTATTCTGATCGCGATCGTAGCTAATGTCAGCGGAGGAGAGGATCTGTACGAATTCACCGGACTGGGAGTTGTAGGCTTCATCGGAATGATCTTCGGAATCGGTCTGAGCATGAGTGCTGCAGTCAGGATCAAGCTGCATACGTTCATCGAGAACAATATCATCTGGAAGATCCTGGTGCTGCTGTGGAAGCTGTGTCTGAAAGTCTGGGAATTGCTGAAGAAGCTGCACCGGTTCAATATGGAACTGATCGGCAATCTGCCGCTGATGTGGAAGACGTGTCTTATACTTGCTGGCATCTTCTTCCTGGAAGCGATCGTAGTCGTTGTGACACGGCATTCGGTTGAATCGGAGATCCTGCTGTTCATACTTGAAAAGATGCTGCTGGTGCCTGCCGTGCTGTACTTTGTGCTCTGCCTGCAGAGACTGAAAAGAGGCGGCACAGCTCTGGCTGAAGGAGACCTTTCCTATCAGACGGATACCAAAGGACTGTTCTGGGAACTCAAACAGCATGCGGATGATCTCAACAGCATTGCCAAAGGCATGTCGATCGCGGTTGATGAAAGAATGAAGAGCGAGCGGATGAAAACGGAACTGATCACAAATGTGTCTCATGACATCAAAACACCGCTCACATCGATCATCAATTATGCATCCCTGATCGGCAAGGAAGAATGTGAAAACGAAAAGATCAAGGAATATTCTGAAGTGCTTGTGAGACAGTCTGATAAGCTGAAGCGTCTGATCGAAGATCTTGTCGAGGCTTCCAAAGCTTCTACGGGAAATCTGGATGTCTTTCTGACCCCGTGCGATGCGTCTGTATTCCTTGAACAGGCAGCCGGGGAATATGAAGAAAAGATGAAAGAGGCAGAACTCACGCTGATCACAAAAAAGCCGGATAAAAAGATCATGATCATGGCGGACGGCAGAAGGATGTGGCGCATCTTTGACAACCTGATGAACAACATATGCAAATACGGACAGCCCGGTACACGTGTCTATCTGTCTCTGGAAGAAGCAGAAGGACATGCAGTGATCTCTTTCAAAAATACATCAAGAGAAGAACTGGATATGTCTGAAGAGGAACTGATGGAACGGTTTACGAGAGGCGATGCTTCAAGACATACGGAAGGGAATGGCCTGGGACTGTCGATCGCACGCAGTATGGCGGAGCTGCAGAACGGAACGCTGCATCTGTCGATCGACGGCGATCTGTTCAAGACTGTACTGACATTCCCGATCGTCAGGCAGAAAGCTTAGCATCCATACGTAAATTAAAACAAAGGAAAACGCATCAATATGCGTTTTCTTTTTGCACATATTGACAGTTACAATCATACGTAAAGCTTGAAAAACAGTGATGATTGGTATCACTTGATATATCCTACATTGTTGATAACGATGTTATCGGTTTAATTCTGTTCATTTTCTCCTGATTGCATATGTCATCTGAAATTAATATTTTGTTTTATGCAACTGAATCTCAGATGATACAATAGATACAGAAATTGATTGAACAGACAATACAGGGGGAAATATGAAAATACTGTTTGTAACGAGTGAGTGTGCTCCTTTCTCCAAGTCCGGAGGTCTGGCTGATGTCGCATTTTCACTGCCGCCGGCTCTGCTGAAGGAAGATAATGAGATCATGATCATCACGCCTTATTACAAGTGCGTGAAGGACAGGTTCTCTGACCAGGTACAATATGTTATGAACCGGAACGTCAGACTTGGAAATGCCGACCTTTACTGCGGTCTGCTGAAGGGTGAGCTGTCCGGTGTGCCTGTGTGGTTTATCGATAATGAAGCATTATTCTACAGAGACAAGCTCTACGGGTATGACGATGATAAATTCCGTTTTGCATGGTTCTCAAAAGCAGTGATCGATGTACTGGAAAATCTTGATTTCATTCCTGAGATCCTGCACTGCAATGACTGGGAAACAGCGCTCTCTGTCATCTATCTGAAGGATGATCAGGCACGCAGACCTGACTACAGAAACATCCGTACGGTCTATACGATCCATAATATCGCTTACCAGGGACAGTTCGGCGCAAATGAGCTGACAGATACATTTGCCCTGGATCCGGGATGGTATGACGGAGGCCTTGGATATGTGTATCAGGGCAGACATGATGTCAACCTTATGAAAGGTGCGATGCTGATGGCTGATGCTGTCAGCACTGTATCTCCGACCTATGCAAGAGAACTGCATACGCATGAATTCGGAAAAGGCCTGGAAGGCGTATGCGACATGATCGAATCAAAGATGTACGGTATTCTGAACGGCATCGATCCTGCGCATTATGATCCGGGCAAAGATCCCCGTATTCCATGCAACTTTACTGCTGAAGATAAATCCGGCAAGGAAGTCTGCAAAGAATATATTCAGGAGACATTCGGCCTGAAGAAAGAAAAGAGATGGCCGCTGTTTGCCGTAGTCGCTAGACTTGTTGAACAGAAGGGCATTGAACTGATCAGAGAGATCCTGCCCAGAATGATGAAGAAGGGCATCCAGCTCGTAATATTCGGACAGGGCGAAAAGAAGTATGTTGATTACTTTAATTACTGCAGACATCTCTATCCCGGACAGTTCGGATTCTCCGATCAGTATACGGAAGAGATGGCAGCCAAAGTATTTGCCGGTGCTGACTTCTACCTGATGCCCTCAGCCTTTGAACCGTGCGGACTCTCACAGATGATGGCAATGCGCTACGGCACAGTGCCGATCGTACATGAGACAGGCGGACTGAAGGATACAGTCAGACCTTACTCTGATTTCGATGGAATCGGTGACGGCTTCTCATTCGACAGTTACCAGGGCAAAGCACTGATGCTGGCAATCGATGCAGCTGTAAAGATCTATTTCGGCGAACATGATGTATTTGAAGTCATCAAAGACAGATGCATGAAGAAGGACTTCTCATGGACGAAATCAGCAACCACTTATATGAAGATGTATTCCGATATCTGCGGACATGGTTCAGATCCGAATGTTACATTCAAGGATGCGTATGAAGCACTTGAAGTCATCTATACGGATCTTGAGGAAACACGCAATGCTTACCTTGCGCAGCAGCCTGATGACTACCTGAATGTATGCCAGGTCAGGATCGAAGGACCAGGTGAAGGTACGTTCTATCTGAAGTTTACGAAGGACGGCATGGAAATGGCACCTTACAGTTATGAAGGGGCTGATATCAGTATTGCAGCAAGCTTTGATAACCTGTACAACATGGCGATTGGTACTGTTTCTGCCGACAGACTGTTTGTCAACGGACAGATGAAGGTCGAAGGGAATATCTCCAAGGGTGCTGAGATGCGCTATCTGATCGGCAAAGGTACAGAACACTGACTACAAAGTCTGATCAATTGGTATGAAAACGACATACGGCTGTGACGGCTGTATGTCGTTTTAATTTTTTCAGACTCTGTTCTCTTTGTCGATCTTTTTGCGTTTGACAGACCTGCTTTCATCCAGTTTCCGGTAGAATACTTCGATCGGACCTTTGGCAATCTCATACAGATAATCAGTCAGCTGTTCTTTGGTAATGCGTCCCGGGTTTTTCAGCCAAAGCAGGATGATGGCTGTCAGGGCATCCGTGATGAATGACTCTGACATCTGCAGGATAAGGTCATTCTTGATCTGTTCCGTATTGTCGTACAGCGAAGATAATGTTGATTTGATGAAGATGCTGTGGATCATACGGCGAAAGGAAGACTCAGAACACCTGGCAAGGATACGGAACAGGTCCTGATTGTCATAGATCATATTGATGCACCATTCCGAGGTAGAATACATCGTATTGTTGGAAAGCATTTTGATGATCTCGGGATTCAGTTCGTTCAGCATCCGTTCTTCCGTTTCCCGGCAAATCTGTTCGAGGACCTGGTATTTGTTTTCGTAATGTGAATAGAATGCATTTCTGGAAATACGTGCTTTCGAACAGATGTCTTTGATATGTACATCCTGAATATCATATTCCGATGCGCATGAGAGGAATGCCTGCTTGATGAGATCTTCAGTCTTGATGTATCTCAGGTCGCTCTGATTCATAAATCCCTCCGGAAATAAATGACATGATTATGCTTTATGTAACTTATCTCACATTATTTTTTTGTTGTCAATTCAAGAAGAAACACTGATATGCTAGAGTGATTTTGGGAAGGAAAAACAACAGACTCTCATACAATTCCATTTTTCAACTTATTAGAACATACCAATGAAGGAGGTAAGTTATTATGCGCTTTTCCAACACTTTTTCACCTTATCGCATCGGCAGTCTTGAGGTAAAAAACAGACTCATCGTACCGGCAATGGATTCCGGTGTATTCGATCAGAAGGGCTTTGTTTACCAGCCGACACTTGATTACTACGGAGCACGTGCAGCAGGCGGATTCGGTCTTGTCATCATTGAGATCACTGCTGTTGAACCGACCGGTGTCGGTATGCCGTGCGAGCCTGCAGGATGGACAGATGAATGCATTCCCGGCATGACAAAGCTGGCATCCGTTATTCATGAAAACGGAGCGAAGACACTTGTACAGCTGCACCATGCAGGACGTGAAACTGTTTCCCTGATGGCAGGTAAAGTTGTAGCACCTTCCTCAGTACCGTGCCCGACAAACCGTGAAACACCGCATGAATTCACAACACAGGAAGTCTATGATCTCATACAGCACTATGTAGACGCAGCAGTCCGTATGCAGAAAGCAGGATTCGACGGAGTCGAGATCCACGCTTCCCATGGTTATATGGGCGGTCAGTTCCTCTCACCGCGTTCCAACAAGCGTGTCGATGAATTTGGCGGTGGCGTAGAAGGCAGAGCATATTTCATGAAGCTTGTCTGCGAAGGCATTAAGAAAGCCTGTGGCGAAGACTTCGTCGTAACAGCACGTCTGTCTTCAAAAGAAAACCGTATCGGCGGTATCGAAATGGAAGAAACGATCGTATTCGCATCGATGCTTGAAGAATACGGATACGATGCACTTCATATATCAGCCGGTACATATGAGACATGGGAGACGATCGTTCCTCCTACAGCATGGCCTTCCGGATGGAACCTCGCAAGTGCCAAGAGAATCAAGGAAGCTGTCAATATCCCTGTATTCTCAGTAGGTCTGTTCCATGATCCTTGGACGATCGAAACAGCGATCAGACGCGGAGACTGCGATGCTGTATCACTGGGACGTCAGTCCATCGCTGACCCTGCATTCCCGAACAAAGCTGTTGGCGGTGCGCTGGAAGACATCATCCCGTGCATCGGATGCACACAGAGATGCATGGAATTCAACTATCCTGAAAACCTGATGCCCGGTGACTGGGGCGTCGGATGTATGTACAATCCGCAGTCCAGCCACAGAGCCGACAGAATGCTGACAAAGACGGATGCTCCGAAGAAGGTCGTTGTCGTCGGTGCAGGTCCTGCCGGCATGACTGCTGCATGGATGAGTGCTTTCCGCGGACATGACGTAACACTGCTTGAAAAGAATGACAAACTCCAGGCAGGCGGACAGCTCCGCATCGGTGCATATCCTCCGTTCAAACAGCCTCTGACAAGAGAAATCAGAT
>DMBB01000091.1:0-1204 GCA_003446295.1 Erysipelotrichaceae bacterium | reverse complement strand
CAAGAGAAATCAGATACATGCTGCATATGTGCGAAAAGAACGGTGTCGATATCAGATGGAATACAGAAGCGACTCCTGAAGTTATCAAAGAACTGAAACCGGATGCTGTGATCGTTGCGACAGGTGCGAAACCGACTGTACCGAACATCAAGGGCCTGAAGGAAACAGGCGTTGTTCTCGCAAATGATGTACTCCTTGGAAACCCTGTTCTGAAGCAGAGCGTTCTGATCATCGGCGGCGGTGAAGTCGGTACAGAAACAGCTGAATACGCGACTGACTACTGCACGAGAGTTGCAATCGTAGAAATGCTGCCGGAGATCGTTCCGACGCTGTATCTGACAGTCCGCAATGCGATGCTGAAGAGAATCAAGGAAGAAGAAGTCGAAGTATATACAAATACAAAAGTCCTGGAATTCATTGAGGGCGGTGTCATTGCTGAACGCAATGGGGAACAGATCAGACTCGACGGATTCGATCATGTCGTTCTGGCACTTGGCTCCAAACCGTATGTACCGTTCGAAACAGAAGGACTGGCAGATCAAGTATTCGTGATCGGTGATGCTGAAGCTGTTAAGGATGCGAAGTGGGCGATCTACAAGGCATACAGGACAGCTATGGAACTGTAATATCATGAACGTCAGTGAAGTACTTGAAAAATATGTCGCTGCTCTGAATTCAGGAGACGCAGAACAGGTTGCAGTGCTTTATGGTGAAGAATGCGACTTTGTAGACGGCGGCGCAAGACCGTTTGGATTCCCGGATGTCGTAGCTCATGGAAGAGCAGGTGTTCGTGATGCGTTCGCAGGTGTATTCCAGACATATAAAGTCGAAGCTAAGATCGTAAAGCTCAATCCGAATTCCATGGAATATGATGTGGAACTTGCAGGACTGCATATTCCCTGCATCGGTGCAGCTACACTTTGGGAAGACGGAACGATCAAAGAGTATATCGTGCGTCCCCGCTGATCACATAACAAAGTTACCTGCGCGATACCTGCAAACGAAGCATTCGCGTTCAGGGAGATGGATGGACTGAGGTTCATCCATCATTTTTTTTTGGAATGTCAAAACATTTTTACAGGGATTTATGCACCTGCAAAAGAGATTCGATTGAAGAACGATGTACATGCACTATACTTGGAATTGTTCCGGAACAGTTATGAAAGAAGGAGAGCAGGTTATGGATATCGGAAACATGCTGAAA
>DMBB01000201.1 GCA_003446295.1 Erysipelotrichaceae bacterium | reverse complement strand
TATATATTAAAAGCGCGAAAGGTATAGATAAATATGAAGCGAGTAGTTCTACTGACACACGGGGAACTCGGCAGGGGATTCATGAGCGCCATGAAGGTCATCTCAGCTGAGGATGCCGACATCCAGACGATTGCACTTCAGCCGGAGGATTCTCCGGAAACACTGGCGGGAAAGATCGCAGAAACACTTGGAAAGTATGAGGCTTCTGATCTGAAGATCCTGATGACTGATGTCCCGTTCGGTTCAACAACACAGACAGCCATACCGTTTCTGATGGAAACAGAGAACCTGTACATCGTAAGCGGAACAAACCTCGGCCTGCTGATGGGTGTGCTGATGGATACGTTTGAAGACTGCAGCGTAACTGAAAGACTGCATGATCTGATCGCTCAGAGCAGGGAGACGGTCTCACTGATCAACGACATGCTGGATGACAGCGACGAAGACGAAGAAGAATTGTAAGGAGGAGAACAATGATTCAATTACTGCGCGTAGATGACAGATTGATCCACGGACAGGTTGCTGTGTACTGGGTAAAGGCTGTCAATGCATCAACGATCGTTGTAGCCAGCGATAAGTATGCAGAAAATTCCGTTCTGAAAATGTCCCTGAACGTAGGAAAGCCTGCAGGCGTAAAGATGCCTGTACTGACGATCGAAAAGGCGATCGAATATCTGAATGACCCGAAGAACGATAAGAAAAAGATCTTTGTGGTAACAGGCAGCTGCGCAGACGCACTGGCGCTCTGCAAAGGCGTAAACGGTATTGAAACAGTCGATATCGGCGGTATCAGACATGCCGAGGGACGCGTCAGCGTATCTTCCCAGGTACATCTGCTGCAGGAAGATATGGACGCCATCGAATCCATGGCGGAGCTGGGAAAAGACGTGTATGTCCAGGAAGTTCCCAGCAAATCAAAAATGCCGCTGAATGAGATCCGCGCAAACTTCAAAAAATAGTGCATACACGAATGAACATCTATGAAAAGAGATCTGTAAAAGGGGGTAAGTAAAAGTATGTTCTTAATTCAGTGTATTCTGATCGCTCTGGTCCATGTCCTGGGTATTCTGGACGGCCGTATTTTTGGTCAGAATCTTCTCAACACACCGATCGTTGAGGCAACTCTGGTCGGCATTATCTGCGGTGATGTTGTTACCGGTCTGACAATGGGCGCAACGCTCCAGCTGATCTTTATGGGATTTGTCGGCATCGGCGCTACAAGCCTTCCCAACTCTTCAGCAGGAACGATCCTGGCTGTCTCATTCGCTATTCTTTCAAAGCTTGAACCGGAAGCAGCTATCGCGCTTTCCATGCCGATCGCTCTGCTGTTCCAGCCCTGCGGGATCATTCCCCGTATCTTCAACAACATCTGGAACGTCAAATGCGATGAAGCAGCTGACAAGGGTGATTTCAAGGCTGTTGAAAGATACTTCTGGTATGGTGTATGCGCATTCGCAGTCGTTTACTTTGTACCGATGTTCCTTGCGGTATACTTCGGTTCCGGTGCTGTAGAAGCTATCATCAACGTGATCCCGAAAGTTGTTCTGGCCGGTCTGAATAAAGCATCCAGCCTTCTGCCTGCACTTGGTATTGCTCTGCTGATGAACTATATCGTTGACAAAGATGCAATTCCGTTTATGATTCTCGGCTTCGTCCTGGCCGCATTCATGGGTGTCAGCTCACTTGGCATCGCTCTGATCGGTCTGGCGATCGCACTTGTTTACTACAACTTTAAAGGCACATCTGAGGAGGATTATTGATCATGACAACAGCAGAAAACAAGAATGAACTGGTTGCAGGAAAGATGACAAAGCAGGAATTCAAGAGCGGATTCTGGCGTTCATGCGCACTGCAGGGCTGCTTCAACTACGAGCGCCAGCAGGGCCTTGGCTTCGGATACGCAATGATTCCTCACCTGAGACGTATTTACAAGGATGATGAAGAAGGGTTCAAAGCAGCTTTGAAGCGTCACCTGACGTTCTACAATATCACTCCTCAGTGCACGACCTTCGTACAGGGCATCGCTGTTGCCATGGAAGAAGAAGCGTCAGAAAACAAAGAGTTTGACGCAAGTTCCATCAACGCTGTCAAAACAGCTCTGATGGGTCCTCTGTCCGGTATCGGTGACTCCATTTTCTGGGGAACACTGAGAACGATCGGACTTGGTGTAGGTCTGTCATTCTGTATGCAGGGCAATATTCTCGGCCCGATCATGTTCCTCCTGATCCACAATATCCCGCACTGGATCGTCCGTTATAAGGGCCTTGAGATCGGTTATACACAGGGCATGAGCTTCATGGAGAACGCAACGGAAAGCGGTGTTCTCGAAAAGTTCACAGTCGCTGCAAAGATTCTCGGTGCTACCGTCGTCGGCAGTATGATCGCTACTATGATCAGCTTCACAACAACGATCACCCTGAACATGGGCAACTACCAGACACTTGCGCTGCAGTCTGTATTTGATCAGATCATGCCGAAGTTCCTTCCGATGGTCCTGGCAGTAACATGCTTCCAGCTGATCAGAAAAGGAAAGAAGACAACGACCGTCATGTTGATCCTGTTCCTTGCCGCATTCGTCATCGCATTCCTCGAAGGACTGGCTATCTTCGCAGCGGCTGCGTAATAAACTGCAATGACATACGATATCTATAATTACATTCTTGAGTCTGCAGAAACCGTCAGGAATCTGATCGCTTCAAAAGAAGAAACGATGCATGATGCTGTAGAGTATCTGGCAGACAAAGATGTCAGAAGAGTAGTGATCCTGGGATCCGGAACCAGCTACCATGCGTGTGTCACAGCTAAACGCAGTATGGCAAAGTCCCTTGGCATCCCTGTGGAATGCATGTATCCGATCGATTTCAAAGATGGGGAAGTTGTCCGTCAGGAAGGTACGGCAGTTATTGGAATCAGTCAGGCAGGCAGAAGCACATCTACGATCCTCGCTCTCCAGAAGGCAAAGGAACTCGGATATTACACGATATCCTGCACTTCCGAGAGAAACACACCTGTTCAGGAAGAAGGCGAATGCTATCTTCATCTGAATGTCGGTGAGGAACTGAGCGGTCCGAAAACAAAAGGCTTTATCGGATCGATCGCCGAGCTGGCACTGTTTGCGGCAGTACTGGCATGCAGAAAAGGCAGAATGACTCCGGAAGAAGTCAGCGCGCTCGAAAACAGACTGATCGCGTCCTCCGAGAACATTCCGGATATTGCGGAAAAGTCCAGAGCATGGGCGGAAAGCAATATCGAAGAACTTGAAAAATGCCGGAGACTGATCATTGTCGGCTACGGCGACTGCATCGGTGCGATGATGGAAGGAAGCCTGAAGATCCTGGAAGGTGTCAGATGTTCTGTTACGGGATACCAGATGGAAGAGTTCATGCACGGCATCTATCATTCCGTTTGGGAGAATGATTACATCATTTACCTGGCAGAACCGGGAGAATACTACAGCCGTCTGAAAGGCATGCTGAGATACTTTGATGAAGAACGTCACGCGCATCAGTTCGTGGTTACTTCAGACAAAGCATTCGAAAATTACAGAAACGCATTTGTATATCCGTTCAGGGACGATGAAGACTTCGCTACAATGGAATATGTTATTCCCCTCCAGGTCATTACAAAGGTCGTTTCAATGAGACTTGGTATTGACTGCAATATTCCAAGTGACACACAGTTCCATCAGAAGATGGGAAGCTATCGTTACTGATCGGACAAATACAAAGAAGGAGTTGTGGAAAACCTCCGGTTAAAAAGCCGGAAGCTGCACAACTCTTTTTTTCGTCTGCATCCGGGTCTCTGCCATCAGGTAAAGGAGATCGTCGGATAGTCCATTTCGTAATTCCGGCACAGATCTATGAAATTTTTCGCACTTTCCGTCAGATGCTTTTTTCGATGCCTGACGATCGAATAGTATCTTGTAAATTCCAGTCCTTCCACAAGGATCTCAACTACCTGTTTTCTTCTCAGAGGTATCGCTGCCATCCGATATGGAATGATCGCTGTGCCGATTCCGCAGATCACAGCACATGTAAGCGATTCGGAACTGAATGTTTCCCAAACAGGATCGGGTGTATATCCGGCAGCTGTCAGCACGTGATCGACTGCTTCCCGTGTTCCGCTTCCCTTTTCCCTCAGCAGCAGGGGCATCTTGCGAAATTCATCCATTGAGATCATCTGTCTGTTCCGGAGGCCTGTATCCGGCGAACAGATCACCGTCAGATGATCCGTCATATACGGCTCTGCTTCAAGGGTCGGTGACTGTACCGCTCCCTCCACAAGGGCAAAATCAAGTTCGCTGTTCAGAAGTTTTTCCTCCAGGTATTCTTGCGGTTCCACTTTGACCCGGACGTCTGTGCCGGGGTAACGCACCTGAAAAGCCTTGACATATTCCGGCATCAGCTGCGTGCCAATCATCAGACTGGCACCGATCCGGATCCGTCCGCCTTTTTCCCAGTCCCGGACGTTCTCTTCCATTGACTCAAACAGATCGGAAATACTGACCGCATATTCGGAAAGCATGATTCCCGCCTGAGTGATCTGAAGACGTTTGCCAAGACGTTCGAACAGTTTGACTCCGTAGTATTCCTCCAGTTCCCGGATCGCCAGACTGACTGCCGGCTGAGACATGGACAGACTTTCTGCTGCTCTGGTCACATTGCAGTCATTTTTATATACTGCCAGAAATATTTTCAGATGACGGATAGTCATATCGCACTCCTTATATCAATTTACTTATCAATATCATTTAAACATATTATTTCACAAATAAATAGTACGGTTATATGCTTCAAATGCCTGAAGAAAGGAACAAGTACAAATGAGTATAGCCACACTTCATATTGATAGAGTAAAAAACAACCGGTATCTGACATTGTTTACTTCCACATTCCGGCTGAGCGCATGCACATTCGGCGGCGGATTTGTTATCGTGCCGCTTTTGAAAAAGAAATTTGCGGATGAACTCGGGTGGGTCGATGAAAACGAAATCATGGATCTCACCGCGATCGCACAATCTTCTCCCGGAGCTATCGCTGTCAACGCATCGATCCTGATCGGATATCATGTCGGCGGAGTAGCCGGGGCACTGATCAGCGTTATCGGGACAGTTCTTCCTCCGATGATCATCATATCTGTCATTTCACTGTTTTATCAGGCATTCCGTGACAGCCTGATCGTAAGCCGGGTAATGACCGGCATGCTGGCAGGTGTTGCCGCTGTGATCACTGACGTCGTTCTTCGCATGGCCGGAAATATTCTGAAAGAGAAAAAACCTCTGCCGGTCATCATGCTGATAGCTTCATTTATCGCTGTCCGCTTTTTCTCAATAAATGTCATCACACTGATCCTGATCTGCGGAAGCATCGGTGCGGCTGATACATACTTCACCATGAAAGCAGCCCGGGAAAGAGGCTTCTGATGGTCATTCTTGAGTTGTTTCTGAGTTTCATGAAGATCGGGCTCTTCAGTATCGGAGGAGGATATGCCGCGATGCCCCTGATCGAGGAGCAGGCTGTCGAGATCCATGGATGGCTGACGATGACACAGTTCGCGGATATTATGACCATTTCCGAAATGACGCCCGGACCGATCGCGATCAATTCCGCAACATTTGTGGGTATGCAGGTCGCAGGAATTCCTGGTGTACTCTCTGCCACCATAGGATGCGTGCTTCCGTCCTGTGTGATCGTTCTCACACTTGCATGGGCATATTACCGATACCGGGGTTTGACCATGATCCAGGGGATCCTGAAAGGTCTTCGCCCGGCAGTTGTTGCAATGATCGCATCCGCAGGTCTGTCACTGATGACGCTGAGTATTTACGGACAAAAATCCCTGCCTGCTGATCTGACGGCGGTCAGGATCGTTCCGACTGTGATCTTCATTGTTTCGCTGGCGGTACTTCGTATAAAAAAACCGGACCCTATTGCAGTGATGGCTGCTGCCGGGGCGGCCGGTGTTCTGCTTCTTTCATTCTTCTGACAGTCATAAAAGGGGGAAAACATGAAATACAAACTTATGAGCGGCACACTTTACAGTTCTGACGATCAGCCGCTCGCCACGATCAGTTCAGAATTCTGCACGCAGGAAAAGAAGATCAGCACTGCCGACAGAAAACATAACTGCCGTACATGTGTGGTATGCAGTGAAAATGATTTCAGCGGTGATATCCATTGCAGAAAATACGTCTGCACTGATGAAAAAGGCAGCGAGATCATCACTGCCGAGCCAGAATATAAAGAACATGAAGATCCTGCTGAGGTCGGCTGGCCTGTCAACAGGATGCCGGTAGTGAATCATGCCTTGCTGAAAATGTCCGGCACCAACTACCAGCTGGTAATGGAAAACAGCGGGAAATACACACTGTCTGCGCCAAACGGGAAGAATGTTGTCAGTATCAATCACCGCGGACTGAAAGGCGGATGGAACATTGATGCTTCTCTCCGGTTTCCTCCGGAGATCCTGTGCGGCATCTTCTCATTCTGCAGATACATTGAGCAGGAAAATGAATTCCTGATCGTATAACACAGAAATCGGACCGAAAACCCGGGGCTGGAAAACAGCCCTTTTCTTACGCCTGTCACAAAAGGAAAGCAGCCGCTGGGTGCTGCTTTCCGGAAAGAGGGGTACAGATTCTTATCTGGCTTTGGTCGCCATCTTCTGCATGAAGCGCCATGTATAGATGGTGATCCCGCTTGCACGTGTATCATCACAGATCCGTGAAGCGATCACCTGGAAGGGAATGACAGCCAGCAGGGGCAGAAGTACAGGATCGATATCCGTATCCAGAGTCAGTATTCTGCTGCCTGAAGCCTGAGCGGAAACAAGATACACATGATCTGTCAGCTGACGCATTGCATCGAAGATCTGCAGCGCACGGTCATGGCTTTCCCGGTCAATGTCTACCAGGAAGATGCTGTGCGGTTTTTTGATCTCATAAACGGGACCGTGAAGGAATTCTTCCGTTTCATAGAAGTTGGAAGGAAGACCGACAGTCTCTTCAAGCTTCAGTGCGCCTTCCTGGGCGACGCCCAGACCCGGACCGATCCCCACTGTCATGACACGCTCCATGCTGCAGAGTTCAGTTTTGTTTGCCTCATAGAACGCATCAGCCTTTTCACGTACAGCAGGCATCAGTTCGACTGCTTTTTTCAGATCGCTGACTGCCTTTTTGTACTGTTCCTTTGTGCAGCTGCCTGCTTTTACACCAGCTTCCAGCGCGAACAGGATCAGGAACAAAGTGGATGTTGGAACACCTCTGCAGACAAATACGTCTTTTCCTGCTTCATGTGATCCATACAGGAATGTATGCTCACAAGCCTGCTCCAGCGGAGATCCGGGCTCTGATACCAGTGCCGCAACATCGTTACCGCACTGCTTTGCCCGGTCGAGAGCAGCCAGCGTATTTGTACTTCTGCCGCCCTGTGAGAGGCAGATGACCAGTGCACCTTCATGGAACCGGTAATCGTACTTTTCGTATGTTACGGAATGAATGACTTCAACTTTTTTGCCGAGATATTTTTCCATTGCGTATTTTGCACATGACGCAATGTTGAATGAGGAACCTGATGCAGCGATCACGATCTTCGTATAGTTTTTCGAAGTATAGATGTCAGTAAGTCCGCTGACTAGTTTGTCTTTGTTCTGCAGGATCTGCCGGCAGTTTTCCGGTGCTTCAAGTACACAGTCGTACATCCATTTTTTCATGTTGGGACCTCCTTTGGAATACATATGCTGTACACAAGTATTATAATTTATATAGATATATAAATCAACATAAATATATAGATAAAATATGAAATAATCTTGCTAAATATATAGATATATGATAGATTATTGCCATGAACAGATCACTGCAGAATGACAGAAGAAAAGTCGGAAAAACAGCGGATTACTGCAATAATATGCGGTCTGCCGGCGGCTTTTTTGACGGAAGGCCATCAGGAAAGGGACTGCATGACATTGATATGGATTTATCTGCACTGAGTCTGATAATATATATACGTAAATCGGTTCCAAACGGGTATACATGAAAGAGCAGACTATGAAACAGAAAGCTAAATATCAGATTATTGAAGACTATGTTATTGAGGAGATCAAAAACAAGCACCTGAAGCCGGGTGATCAGATTGAAACGGAAATGCAGCTGAGCCAGAGATTCGGTATCGGCAGACTGACAGTCAACAGGGCATTGATCAATCTTGCCAATGCGGGGTATATTACCCGTATTCCGGGAAAAGGCTCATTCGTCCAGCAGGCAACCATCAGCAAGAATCTTATAACAAGCAAAGGAAGCTTTTCGGAGGATATGCGCTCGATCGGACTGAAACCGGGTTCCCGGCTGATCGAATACAGGCTTGTTACGGGAAAAGAAGCACCTGAAGCCGCAGGCTTCCTCAGGCTGGGTCCCGAACAGAGAATGCATTACTTTGTAAGGGTCAGGACCGGAGATGATACGCCGATCGCGGTGAGTTATACATACCTCTCGGCGGAGCTGATCCCTGTGCTGGATGTACGTGCTCTGGATGGTTCACTGAACGAATATCTGCGTTCGATCGGGATCGATTCCAGCGGCGGTGTCGAGTATAAGATGTCTGCACATCTTCCGACAGAGCGGCAGAAGGAACTGCTGGGGGTCGATGAAGCAGCACTTCTCAGGAATGCGCATGTTACATACAACGCCGATGACGTGCCATATGAATATGTTGAAACGTATTATCTATGTACCAGATATGAATATACGTTCTCGACCCGAGGTAACAAGGATTCATAAAAATGGATCCTTTTATTTTATGATCAGGAGAAGAAAATGAATCAGGAATCATATTATGAACTTGTAATAACCGATGTTGACGGTGTTCTGTTCAATACGGAACATATCTTCCGGAGTGCCTACCGGATCGTCGGTGAGAAGCACGGCATTCCTGCCTTGAACGAAGACCTGTTTGTCAGAACCACAGGGATCAGCGGTGCAGATACCGAGAAACTGTTTGACCGTGTCCTTCCGCACATACCTGAAAGAAGAATGCTTCTGGAAGAGATCAGGCAGCTTGGAAAAGAGATGATCCGGAAAGATCTGCAGCTGCTTCCGGGTGCCCGGGAAATGCTTGATTACTGGCATCAGAAAAAAGTCCCTCTCTGCGCGGCAACATCCACGATACGGTCATTGACGGAGGAGCGGTTCGGCAGAATGGATATCATGCATTATTTCAGCTTTATTATCTGCGGTGACGAAGTGTGTCATAAGAAACCTGATCCGGAGATCTACAGAACGGTGATGAATCATATGAATAAGCGGCCGGAAAGAACGCTTGTTTTTGAGGACACGGGTTACGGCGTCAGAGCTGCTTACTCTGCCGGCGCAGACTGTGTATGGATCCCGGCTGTAACAGAACTTACGGAAGAAGAAAAGCAGATGACCAGATATATGGCCGGAGATATGCATGATGCCATCACTTTCATTGAAAACATACGGGCAGACTGACAGCAGGATCATCAGGATCCTGATCCCTGTCATCATCGAGAACGGATTGATGACATTATCAGGCATGGTCCTGACAGGATATATCGGAAGGCTACCGGTCACGGATATCAATGCGTACGGATTGTGCACAAGGATATACAGTATTTACGGAGCTTTGATAAGGGGCATGGCTGCGGCAGTGCTTGTTCTGCTTGCGAAAGAACTCATGAAGCGCAGACGGCATTTGGTCAATCACCTGATACAGGAATGCTACATGGAGATACTGTTTGTTTCCGTGCTTCTGTCTGTTCTGATCCTGATCTGTTCCGGATGGATCCTGTCATTTATGAGCAGGGATCCCGTACTGCTTGCCGGGGGAAAACGTCTGCTTCTGCAGACAGTCTGGTTTTATCCGCTGTTTGCGCTGATCCGCCTGAATGCCAGCGCATTCCAGGCTAAGGGCAATACCGGAACACCAATGAAGATCGCTGTTGCGGGCAACATCGTCAGTATCATCTTCGGATACATCTGGATCTTTGGGATCGGTTCTTTTCATGGATACGGGATCAGCGGGGCAGCTATGGCACAGAATCTTTCGCTGTGTGTGATGTTTCTGCTCGGTACATTTCTGCTCTATGGAAAAGGCGGTGAATATGAGGGCGCCTTTGAAAACTGGAAAATGCAGGATTTTTCCGGCAGTTCAAAGCTGATCAGAATGGGTATTCCTGCTGCGCTGGAAGACTCGTTCTGGCAGTTTGCGGCAGTAATGATCAGCAGGATCATACTCGGATACGGCCAGGAATATTACGCATCCTACCAGCTTGGTCTGCAGGCAGAAGGCTTCTGCGATACGATGTCAGCAGGCTTTATGACTGCTTCATTGTCCCTGGCTTCCGGATCATCGGAGGAACAGAACGGTGTATACCTGAAACGTCTCAGATTTTTCTGCCGGATCGTGATCATGATCACGATGCTGTTTCTGCTGACGCTGTCGTCAAAAGTGCTCGGGCTGCTCACAGACAAGCCCGAACTGATCAGGATCGCGTCCGGGTACCTGCTGGTCATGGTCTTTTCCCAGTATCCCACGCATATGCAGAAGATCTCCAACGGATTTATCAAGGCTTCCGGCCGTGCAGGTACGACAATGACAGTCAACCTGGTCGGTCTGTGGCTCATCAGGGTCCCGCTTGTGTACCTGCTTGGCAGTGTACTGAATGCGGATATTATGATGATCTGGTGGGCGTTCAATGCAGATCTGTGGTTCAGGTTCATCCTGCTGGAGATCATACTCAGAAGGCAGAGATCCGCAGCAGCACAGCAGATGTGATAAAAGGCCATGTTTCATCACAGGCGCAATATACAAAAAGAAAACGGCAGCTGCTCCTGCTCATCATATGCAGAGGGCATCTGCCGTTTAAACAACCGCTTTACTGCTGTTTTCGTCCTGCTTCGGCAAAAAACCCGCTGAGTTTGAAATACCTGCCGTCCTGATCTGCCAGGCTGCGGTACATTTTCCACGATGTATTCTTCGCAGCATTGTTGATGCTGTGGTTTCCGTCTTCCGAAGTCAGGAATTCTGTTCCCAGAGCAACGTATGTGTTCTGTTTATTGTCCTTGTCTGTCAGAAGGTCCGGCTTCTCCGGATATACGATGTTGACCAGCAGATGACATAATCATCACGCTTTTCCTGTACGAACATATCCTTGTACGCTGCGATGCCTGCACCGTTGATCCAGAAGTAGAATGTCGGACAATCATCCGGTTCCATTCCGGAATGCGTTCTGCTCTGGTCGTAAACATATACGATCAGGGCCTTGTTGACATCATTTTCCATCAGTACGAGCGTATCCTTTTTCAGCTTGACCGGAATACGCACAACTGTTCTTGTGCTGTTTTTGGTGGTTACCTGTACAGGATTCAGATCCCGTACATAAACCGTCTTGACCTGGAAGTAATACGGCATGACCGGTTCATGTGTCCGCTTGCCGGCATTCAGGGGATCCATAGCCAGCACATCGAAACCGTAATCGACCGGCAGCTTGAAGGCATCATATTTCCTTCTGGACAGCGATGCCATCAGGAAATACTCCCCTCCGTTTCCGTGATAGAAGTAGTCGTTGGAATATCCGTTGCCTTTTGTAATGATTTCTTCACGCTTCAGCATCTTTTTCATGATCGTTTTTCTTTTCTTCCGCAAAATGACTTAAAACACTTTGAATATACTGTTCCGCAGCGGATGCTTTTTGTTCGAAATCCCGCTTTGTTTTTTCTTCTGCCGTGTATGCATGACAGTCGAGCGACTGATCCCACACTGCTTCTTTATCCGAGGTATAGCGCTCCAAAGGTATATGCTCAACAGCGTATTTCTTAGCGTAGTATGTATCTGAATAGTCGTTTTTGTACCAGACTTCTACAAAGAAACGATTCTTTGTTTTTTCGGACTGAGGAGCTTCTGTACCGGGACCATCGGGAATACGTTCGGACACATCAAGCCTCAGCTGCAGTGACGCATTGAGATCCAGGTTCTCATTCAGAAGGACAAGATTCTGCTTTTTATCTGTTGTATATGCCGCAAGCTGATATGTCTTATACGGCAGCCAATGGACATTGTTCTGTTTGTCTGTTTTTCCGACAAACAGACCAGTAATATTGATCTCGGTAGACCCTTCATTGCGAAGGGTGAACTGCAGGTGTCTCGGAAGACAGACATTGCCTCCGGCAAAATATGTGAATACACGGTTTGCTTTGTCAAAGTCTGAAGCGGGTACCGGTGAAACTGCCGCGGATAAACGGGGCTTGTTCTCAATATCCCTGGTGCGTTCACTGTCAGCGAATGCGTAATGAATTACCACGAGTGATTGCATATGCAATCTCAAGTGGTTTCAAGGGAGTCCTTTCGGA
>DMBB01000195.1 GCA_003446295.1 Erysipelotrichaceae bacterium | reverse complement strand
CCTATGAGTCGATCAGAGGATATGAAGGAAACGTACTGATCATACATGGGACGGATGATCCGATCGTACCATTGTCATATTCACAGCAGGCAGCAGAGGTCTATCAAAATGCCGAGCTGGAAGTCATACCCGGTGCGGGGCATGGTTTCCAGGGAGATCTGCGTGCACAGACATTTGAAAGAGCTGCCGGCTTCATCAGAGAACTGGCTGAGAGACAATAAAAAAGATGACCGATGGTTTTTTAAACTGATACCCGTAAAGAGGACCTGAGTATGACAACTCAGAGGCACCCTTTGCGGGTATCAGTTTATTTGGACCACCGGTCATTTTCTTACCAGATATACGGGATCAGACGATATCTGACTTTCTGCTTGTATTCCTTGTATCCTGCCAGTCCTTCTTCCAGCACCTTTTCTTCATTCCGGATGCGTTTTGCAATGATCGGAAGATAGACCAGTGAGATCAGGAAAGCAATGACGGATCCGAGGATCAGGGGCATGGACAGGAAGATCAGAAGCGTAGCCATGTACATGGGGTGACGTACCACACCGTACAATCCGGTGTCGATCACTTTCTGGTTTTCCTGTACTTCAATGGTACGTGAGAGATATTCGTTCTCACGGAGTACTTCAGCCCACAGAATATATCCGACCAGCAGGACAGCAGACGCAATGAGACTCCCTGTATAAGGGATCATCAGGAAATTGAACCTGTAGGAAAGACCTGCAGATACAAACATCGCAATGAACATGATGGCGCTGTACAGGATCACGGACTTCTGTTCCGACTCGCTTTCTCTCATGTTGAGGCGTTTCTTCAGCAGTTCAGGACTCTTGATCATCATGACCACGCCTGCTATGAACATCGGGATAAACAGGATGCCCAGCAGCAGCCAGGCCTGTCTGTATGCAAAGGTTCCTGCCGGGATAAAGGTCAGGATCATCAGTGCTGCGATACCTGAAAAATACTTGACCAGGGCAGATATGAATAACTGTTTTGTCATAGTATTATGCTTCTTTCTTCAGCGATTCCGCAAAATTACGGATGATCAGGTTTACTTCTTCCGGTTTGTCAGTGTTTGCGTTATGACCTGCGTTTTTGATCCGCATCAGCGGCAGACCTTCTTTCCTGGACCAGCGCTTGTTGTAGCTCTTTGCGGAGCCTGCCTGATCTTTTTCACCGCAGATCAGGACTGCCGGACAGTCAATGACATAGGGAAGATCCGCTTCCATGGCTTCTGCCAGCATATTGAATCCATGGCCTGCCAGTCTGCAGTATTCATCCTTTTCATAGGTATCCACAAAATGCCGCATGAGTGTTTTTCCGTATTCTGTTTCCGCAACACCATCCGCGCCGATCTTTTTCAATACATTCCATGGGAATGCACGATACATCGGTTCTGTGCGCTTCAGCATCCAGATCTCTGCGTCAGTGACATAACAGCGCTTCAGAGGTGCTGAGTCAATGGAAATGAAACCTGCAGCTTCCCCCGGATACTTCTGCATGAAGCACTGCGATACATAACCGCCCATGGACTGACCGATCAGGATGGGTTTTGTGATCTGTTCCTTCACAAGGATCTCATGGAGCCATTCTGCTTTATCCATCAGAGTAAAGTTCAGACGGAAGGGACGTGATTGGGCATGACCCGGTGCATCCCAGGCAAATATGTTGTATTCCTGTTCAAATGCTTCGATCTGTTTGTCGAACAGATGATGGTCGGCTGTTAATCCTGCCAGCATCACCAAAGTTTTTCTGTCCGGTCTGATATCGTTGATCCAGTAATGGATGTTGCCGGAGGCTGTTTCATAGATGCATTCCTTCATTTCCGGTCAGCTCCTTTCTGCTTCCGCATATAGATGGATTTCCAGAAATCGATCAGTTTCCGGAAGTCCTTTTCCATTTCAATGACATTGATGTTTCCTTTCTGCATTTTCTCCCAAAGATACCCCTCGGAAGCCAGATACATCTCCCGGTACATCAGATCAAGATCGATGCCGGGCAGAAAGTCATCCGGGTCCAGTGCAGCAAGCTTGGCTGCCGCATGGATCTGCAGATAATGATTCATACTGTTGTGTATCTCATTTCGTACCTCGGGATCCTTTTCATAAAAGGCTTTGATCGCAAACAGTCCGATATCAGGATATCTCCGCATCAGCTCCAGCTTGACCTGCATGCCTTTGTCCATACTGTCAAACAGATCTGACTGTTCATAGCATCCGTTTTTGGCCATTTCCTCCACAGTCATCCGGGCACAGGTATCCCACAGGAACAGATACAGTTCTTTCTTGTTGACGAAATAGTGGAACAGGAGGGATTTGCTGATGCCTGCTGCTTCAGCGATCTCGCTCATCGGACTTTTCTTATATGAATTCTGAGAGAATACATGAAAACCGGCGTTGATCACGGCCTGCTGTTTCTCGGGAGGAAGATTATAAAACTTCGGGTTCATACAGCACCTCTGTTAACCGCTGCGGTCAATACAAACATAACCCCGTTGACCGTTTCTGAGAAGGCCCTCAGGAAAAGTACTGGAGTGAAAACCTGTTATTTATTTCACGAACGAGTTAAAATATAATCGTAACTTCCCTTTACGGGAACATGGCTTCAATCAAAACTGAAGAAAAGGAGATAAATATGGCAGTTAATCGTTTTGTTTTGAATGGCATTTCTTATCATGGACACGGTGCGATCAATGAGATCCCCGGCATCATCAAGTCAAGAGGACTCAAGAAGGCATTCGTTGCTTCCGACCCTGATCTGATCAAGTTCGGCGTAACAGCAAAAGTTACAGATCTTCTTGAACAGAACGGAATTCCGTTTGCACTGTATTCCGATATCAAACCGAATCCTACGATCGAAAACGTACAGAACGGTGTAAAAGCATATCTTGAATCAGGCGCTGACTTCATGATCACGATCGGCGGCGG
>DMBB01000233.1:850-3189 GCA_003446295.1 Erysipelotrichaceae bacterium | reverse complement strand
GGAATGCCTGGAAAATATCCTTTTCCGTGATGATTCCTACGACCTGTTCATGGTCATCTGTTACCGGCAGAACACTGACGCGGTTTTCCAGCATCTTTGCGGCGGCTTCTTCAAGCAGAACATCAGGATGTATCGTCTTAACATTTGTGATCATCAGATCCTTTACCAGTGTTCTGGAAAGCAGATAATTCAGTTCATAAATATCCAGCATTGTCGCATTAGAATTCGTACTTTCCGCCACAAGACCTTCGGTGATCAGTCCGATCAGTTTTCCGCTGTCATCAACGACAGGCAGACGGTGGAAATCGTTTTTCTGCATAATATCGAGTGCTGTCGAAACCTTCATGTCCTTTGTAATGGTCTTCGGGTTTCTTGTCATGTGATCTTTTACATACATAATATAATCAACCTCCGAGATATGCCTTGCGAACACGCTCGTCATTAGCAAGCTGTTCGCCTGTTCCTTCTAATGTTATTTTACCAGTTTCCAGAACATATGCACGGTCTGCAATTCCCAATGCCATCTTTGCGTTCTGTTCAACCAGCAGAACAGTCGTTCCCTGCTTGTTGATCTCTTCAATAATACGGAATATTTCATGGACCAGCAGCGGAGACAGACCCATGGACGGTTCATCCATCAGCATGATCCTGGGCTTCGCCATCAGTGCGCGTCCCATGGCAAGCATCTGCTGTTCACCGCCGGACAGTGTGCCCGCCAGCTGTTTGCGGCGTTCTTTCAGACGGGGGAATTTTTCAAATACAGCCTCCATATCTGCTGCGATTGCTGCCTTGTCCTTGCGGGAATATGCACCGAGTTCAAGATTCTCTTCGACAGTCTCCAAAGCAAACACCCTTCTGCGCTCCGGGACCTGCGCAAGTCCCATGGACACGATCTGATGGGAAGGAACCTTTGTAATATCTTTCCCGTCCAGCAGGATCGCTCCGGAAGCAGGCTTCAGAAGACCGGAGATCGTATGCATCGTTGTTGTCTTGCCGGCACCGTTGGCACCGATCAGTGTAACGATCTCCCCGTCATTGACTTCAAATGAGATGCCTTTGATCGCTTCGATCATGCCGTATGAAACGACCAGATTTTCTACTTTCAGCATACTATCACTCTCCCAGATAAGCCTTGATAACGGCCGGATTTGACTGGATCTCTTCC
Organism: Erysipelotrichaceae bacterium; assembly: GCA_003446295.1. The sequence continues at coordinate 2,024 of DMBB01000233.1, read as the reverse complement.
GGTGTGCCGGAAGCGAGCATCATACCGAAGTTGATGACTGTGATCCGTTCGCAGATTCCCATGACAAGCTTCATGTCATGCTCGATCAGCAGGATCGCGATATGGAAATGATCCCTGACGAAACGGATCATATCCATCAGTTCTTCCGTTTCCTGCGGGTTCATACCTGCAGCAGGCTCATCCAGAAGCAGCAGCTTCGGATTTGTTGCCATAGCCCTGGCGATCTCAAGACGCCTCTGTCCGCCATACGGGAGGCTTCCTGCTGATACTTCAGCCAGATCGTCAAGACCCATGATCTTCAGAAGCTCATGCGCTTTTTCGTCGATCCGCTTTTCTTCTGAGTAGTATTTTTTCGTGCGGAATACCGCATCAGCCGGACTGTATGTGATCTCATTGTGCAGTCCCGCTTTGACGTTGTCTATCACGCTCAGATTCGAGAACAGACGGATGTTCTGGAAGGTACGGGCAATTCCGGCTTTATTGACATCCTCTGTCGTCATTTTTGCTGTATCCTGTCCGCACAGTCTGATCGTGCCGCGGCTGGGCTGATATACCTTTGTCAGCATATTGAATACTGTCGTTTTTCCTGCACCGTTCGGTCCGATCAGACCGACGATCTCATTGTTGTACACCTTCAGGTTCAGATTGTTTACGGCAGTCAGTCCGCCGAAGTCAATTCCCAGGTCCTCCACTTCAAGGATGAGGGAACGATCAATATTGTTTTCACTCATGACTGCTTCGCTCCTTTCTTACCCTTGATCAGGCTCTCACGCAGCTTCGCTGCCTTAGCCTGAAGGAAGGCGTTGTTTGTAACAAGCATGATCGCGATCAGCACGATCGCATAGATCAGCATACGGTAGTCCTGCAGTGATCTCAGCAGTTCCGGCAGCAGCATCAGCACAGCTGTGGAAATGATCGTACCCGTCATATTGCCCAGACCTCCGAGCACAACGAATACCAGGATCAGGATCGATGTATTGAAGTCAAACTTGTTCGGAACAAGCGTGGAATAGTTCAGACCGTATAATGCGCCAGCAGCTCCGGCAAGACTTGCCGAAATGATGAATGCCAGCATCTTTGTATTTGCTACATTGATGCCGATCGACTCAGCAGCAATACGGTTGTCACGGCATCCCATGATCGCCCTGCCCGACTTGGAGTAGATCAGATTGTA
>DMBB01000233.1:0-660 GCA_003446295.1 Erysipelotrichaceae bacterium | reverse complement strand
TTTCATCAAAGCCAAGATACATATTTGTAATGATGCTCTTGATGATCTGTCCGAACGCCAGCGTCACGATGGCAAGATAGTCACCCTGCAGCTTCAATACGGGAATACCGATGATATAGCCCATAATCGCGGCGATCAGTGCACCTGCAATGATGGCGATGACCAGACGAAGCACGGCATTCGGAATCGATGAAGCAAGGATTCCGGAAACACAGATGCCTGTAAACGCGCCGACGCTCATGAATCCTGCCTGTCCGAGGTTCAGCTCGCCTGAGAAACCGACATTCAGGTTCAGACCGATCGCAGCTACGATATAGCAGCATACCGGTACAAGCAGTGATTTGAGCAGACTGGACAGATTTCCTGTCGAAGACATGAGCTGCAGAACGATAAATGCGATGACCACCAGCAGGTACGATACAGTTCTGCTGCGATGTTTCTGATCAAACAGTTTCGAAAAGAAGTTTTTCATCATTGATCACCTCACACTTTCTCACTGAGCTTGCGGCCAAGCAGACCCGTAGGCTTGATCAGCAGCACGATGATCAGAACAGCGAACACGATCGCATCAGACAATTGTGTTGAAATATATGCTTTGGCCAGGATCTCGATGATCCCCAGCATCAGTCCGCCAAGGAAGGCACCCGGGATCGACCCGAT
>DMBB01000294.1 GCA_003446295.1 Erysipelotrichaceae bacterium | reverse complement strand
TATCTTTTCAGGCATTGTTATGGCATAATATTTGTCTATGAAGAAGAGTATAGTGAATCTGCCTGACCAGAAGAGTGCCGGCAGAAGAAATCTCAAGGCGATCGCTGAGCATCTTGATTTTGAGATGCCGCAGCATCTATCCGACCTTGGCGAAGGACGCTCCTACTATGTCCGTACATACGGATGTCAGGCCAATGTGCGTGACGGAGAGACGATCAGCGGACTGCTGGAGGAAATGCATTTCCATCCTGCACAGAGTGAAGAAGACGCTGACCTGCTGATCTTCAATACATGCGCGATCCGCAAGGCTGCGGAAGATCATGTCCTTGGTGAGATCGGCAACCTGAAGCCGCTGAAAATCAAACATCCGGAAAAGATCTTTGCTGTGTGCGGCTGCATGGCACAGGAAGAAGGGATCGTCCGTGATCTGATCGAAAAATACCCGCAGGTTGACCTTGTGTTCGGTACGCACAACCTGCATGAACTGCCTGAACTGCTGGAAGCTGTTATGAAGGGCGAGCGCAGGGTCGCTGTTTATTCTGAAGAGGGCAGGATCATTGAAGGACTTCCTTCCAGACGCATCAAGCCTTATAAAGCGTTTGTCAACATCATGTACGGATGCGACAAGTTCTGCACATACTGCATCGTGCCGTATACAAGAGGCAAACAGCGCTCACGCCGTGAAGAAGACATCCTGCGTGAGATCCGTTCCTTCAAGGAACAGGGCGGCAGGGAAGTACAGCTGCTCGGACAGAACGTCAATGCATACGGAAAAGACCTCGGCATCGAAGACGGCTTTACAAAGCTTCTGGAATCCTGTGCCGGGACGGGAATCGACCGTATCCGTTTCTATACGAGTCATCCGCGTGATTACAGCATTACGACGATCGATGCGATGCGGAATTATCCTTCAGTGATGAAGTCGCTTCATCTGCCTGTGCAGAGCGGAAGTGATGAAGTGCTGCGCAGAATGAACCGCGGCTATACAAGCGCTGATTACAAGCGCCTTGTCGATGAGATGAAGGCAAGGATCCCTGATATTACGTTTACAACAGACCTGATCGTCGGATTCCCAGGAGAAACAGATGAACAGTTCCGGGAAACGCTGGATCTTGTTGATTACTGTCAGTTCGATTCTGCATTTACGTTTATCTTCAGCCCCAGAGAAGGCACTCCGGCTGCGAAGTTTGAAGATACGCTGAGTCAGGAGGTCAAAAAGGAACGCCTGCAGATCCTGAATGACAGGATCGGCCTGTACGCGAAAAAGAACAATGACGCCTATGTCGGGAAGACCCTGAAGGTATTGTGTGAAGGACCTTCACGCAAGCGTGCAGATGTATTCTCAGGATACAGTGAAGAAAACAAACTGGTGAATTTCACCGGAAACGGTCTGAAAGAAGGAGAGATCTACGAGGTGCTCATTACAGGAGCAAAAAGTTATACGCTGGACGGCGAAGCGGTATCCGGCCATTTGGAGATTAGGGAGAATTAACGTATAATATAGGAAACATATCAACCGAAGACTGGAGGATAATCACATGAGTAAAGTAAGAATTTTTGCACTTGGCGGTCTTGATGAAGACGGCAAGAATATGTTCATTGTTGAAAATGACGATGATATCTATGCGATTGAATGCGGCCTGCGGTATCCTGAAGCAGACCAGCTCGGTATCCAGAAAATTGTTCCTGATTTCCAGTACCTGTCAGAACATGCTGACAAGGTCAAAGGTGTCTTTATCACACACGGTCATGAAGACGTGATCGGTGCGCTGTGCAATCTGCTGAAGGAGATCAATCTTCCGGTATATATGACACCGCTGACAGCCAGGATGTTTGAACGCAAAGCAAAGGCGGCGGGTCTGAAAGATCTGAATATACACAGGATCAGAAGAAACTCCACGTTCAAGATCGGCAAGACCGAGATCCGTACGTTCGGAACAACACAGTCCATCGCAGACGGATTCGGCGTTGCGATCCGTACAGAAGACGGCTATGTCGTCTATACCAGTGAGTTTATAGTCGACTACGACATCAAGAGCGAAGCGTTCAGATTTGATCTGCTCGATGTTACAGATCTGGGCTCCAAGGGCGTACTTGCCCTGATGACCGAATCAGTCGGCTCGACCCGTGAAGGACACAGTGCTCCGAATCACAGGATCACCCGTCTGATCGAACCGTATTTTGAAGAAACCAAAAACAGGATCATTGTCAGCTGCTACAACAGCAATCTCTACCGCGTGATCGAACTGGTAGAACTGGCAAACAAATATAACCGCAAGGTCATGATCTATGATGAGGAACTGCGCAATCTGATGAAGGATATGGCAGCCCTGGGATACTACAGGATCCCGGCAGGACTTGATATCGTTCCGCAGAACTTCTCAAATGATGCGGAAAACATCCTGCTGATCATTGCAGGCGATGGTTCCAGCATCTTCCGCAAGGTGCATAAGATCGTAACGAAGGAAGATGATATCGTACAGCTCAGGCCTACCGATACAGTCATCATCGCTTCACCTGCAGTGCCGGGTACAGAACGCGACGCAGCCGGCATGGAAGATGAAATGTACAAGGAAACATCCAGAGTGCACGGAATCGACTCCAAGCGTACGTTCTCAATGCATGCGTCCATCGAAGACCTGAAGATGATGATCTACCTGCTCAATCCGCAGTACTACATTCCTGTCAAGGGTGAGTACAGACAGCTGATCTCCAATGCGAATATTGCTCTGGATATGGGCTATCCGGCAAACAACATCATCGTGCTTGACAACGGTCAGGTCGCAACGATCCAGGACGGCCAGCTGAAGAGGGGTTATGATTCTGTCCCTGTAGGCGATGTACTGGTAGACGGCAACGATTCCCTTGACGCATCAGGCATGGTCCTGAAAGACCGTGAACTGCTCTCGACTGACGGGGCGATCGTGGTTGGCGTTGTCATCAATCATATGACCAAGGAGATCATCGGCGGACCTGACGTACAGTCACGCGGCGTGATCTACCTGAAAGATGCCGACTATATTATCAAAGAGATCGGCAATATCATGGAACGCACGATCAACGAAGCTGTTGAAGCTGATCGTTATGACAATCTGCAGTGCCGTGCTGACGCAAGAGAGAAGATCAGCAGGTATGTGCTCAAAGAGACCGGCAAGCGTCCGATGATCCTGCCGGCAATCGTGGAAATCAATACAACAGATTAGAATGTGAGGAACTGTGGCAGCTAAAAAAACAACCAGATCAAATTCACGCAGCAAGTCGGCTCAGCAGAGAAGGCAGGCAGCAAGGAAAAAAGCCCAGGAAGCTGAACTGAGGAGATATATCATGATCGTTCTGATCAGCGCCGTCACCCTTGTCGCATATATGCGCATGGGTGTTGTAGGCGTTGTTCTGAACAATGCACAGAGATTTCTCTTCGGCCGTTTCTATTTCATCGTGATGGGCGTGATCCTGATACAGATCGCGATCCTGATCATCAACGGAAGAAACGGCATCACGAACAGCCGCAATCCATGGGCGGTCCTGCTGATCCTGGCAGCGTTCATGCTGATATGTTCATTGGTGGACACACCGCAGGAACTGCGCGGATGGGATATCTGGAAAGCATATACAGAAGATCTGAGACAGTATTTTACCGCAGCACCTGAAAACACCGGAGGCGGTGTGATTGGTGCGCTTTTGCTGTCTCTGACAACAATGCTGCTGGGAAGGGCAGGAACGGTCGTTGTGATCGTTGTACTGTTCATTATCGCCGCATTGCTTCTGGTCAGCCTTGAGACCTATAAACAGGCATTCGGAACGATCAGGGAATACTTTACGAGGCCGCTTGAGGATGAAGATGACGATGATGAAGTATATGAGGAAGAAGAAACAGTCCAGACTTCTTCAGAATCCGGTCCGAAACAGCCCAATATCTTCATGAGATTCTTCAACTGGTTCTTCATGGAAGACGCCGATGATGACGATGAAGAAGAGGAGGAAGAAGAGCCTGCACCGAAGCAGTATCTGATCACCGAACAGACAAAAACAGAACCGGAACCTGTGCGTCAGCTTGGATTCCGTATCGATGATTATGAACCGGCTGCGGAGGACATGGTCCCTGCAAGAAGCAAACCGATCGAAGAGACAAAATCGATCTTCCTGAGCATTGATGACCTGGTGGACAGGAATGACAGACCGCAGGTATCCAGACAGGAGATCTCGCTGGAAGAGGAACCGGTCTTCACACCGCCGCCTCCGGTCATGCCTGAACCGGAACCTGAGCCGGAGCCGATCGTACAGCCTGCCGCACCGCAGCCTGCACCGGCACCTGCCGTCCAGCAGCCTGCCGCTCAGCCGGTACCTGCAAGGAGATCCAATAAACCGTATCAGCTTCCGAAGCTCAATGTACTGGATCCGATCCCGGTCAAACCGAAGGACGATCCTAACGTTGAGGCAGCAAGAGAGAAAGGCGAACTGCTCATCCAGGTGCTGAGAAACTTTGATATCGAAGCAAGACTGCTTGAAACACATATCGGACCGGCGGTCACAAAGTTTGAGATCCGTCCTGAATCTAATGTCAAGGTCAGCAAGATCCTGAATCTGACAGATGATGTCAAAATGCAGCTGGCTGTCCGCGATATCCGTATTGAAGCACCGATCCCCGGCCACAATGCTGTTGGTGTTGAAGTGCCGAACGTCCAGCCGATCCCTGTCAAGATGAAGGAACTCATCCAGATGATTCCGGAAAAAGAGAGGAACCAGCCGCTGCTGTTCATTCTCGGAAAAGACCTGCTGGGCAATTGCGTGACATGCCGTATGGACAAGATGCCGCATCTTCTGATCGC
>DMBB01000263.1 GCA_003446295.1 Erysipelotrichaceae bacterium | reverse complement strand
TTGGACGTCATGATGATGATCGTATTCTTGAAGTCCACCGTGACGCCTTTTGAATCCGTAATGCGTCCGTCATCCATGATCTGAAGCAGGATATTGAATACATCCGGATGTGCCTTTTCAACTTCATCCAGGAGTACGATGGAGTAAGGGTTTCTCCTGACAGCTTCCGTCAGCTGTCCGCCTTCATCATAACCGACATATCCCGGAGGAGCGCCGATCAGTCTGGAAACACTGAATTTCTCCATGTATTCAGACATATCGATCCTGACGATCTTTCCTTCATCGTCAAACAGCTGTTCCGCCAGTGCTTTCGCAACTTCCGTCTTGCCTACACCGGTAGGACCGAGGAACAGGAAGCTGCCGAGCGGTCTGTTCTCATCCTGGATCTGTGCTTTGGAGCGCATGATCGCATCAGATACGAGCTTCAGCGCTTCATCCTGTCCGATGACACGCTTAGCCAGTGCTTCAGGCAGGTGCAGGATCTTCTGACGTTCTGTAGACATCAGACGGCTGACTTCAATATGCGTCCATCTGGATACGATCTTTGCGATCATATCTTCGTCCACTTCCTGCTGGATCATGGAACTCTTCCCTTTTGTGCCGGCTTCCCGAATCTTCCGTTCCAGGGCAGGGATCGTATCGTATTTCAGCTTTGCGGCAAGTTCATAGTCCGCGTCATTCTGTGCCTGCGTCAGCTGCAGACGGGCTGTTTCAAGATCCTCCTTGGCTGTCTTGACGGAATCAAGTTCCTGCTTTTCAAGCTGCCACTGGGAGAATTTTGTTTCTTTCTCTTCGTTCAGGTTTGCGAGTTCCCGCTCAATGTCCTCACGGCGGTCGATCGTCTTGGGATCATCTTCACCCTTCAAGGAAGTCTCTTCGATCTGCAGTGTCATGATCCTTCTGCTCAGCTCATCCAGCTCAGCAGGCATGGAGTCCATTTCCACACGGATGCAGGCACACGCTTCATCGATCAGGTCGATTGCTTTATCCGGCAGGTATCTGTCTGTAATATAACGGTTCGACAGGATCGCAGCCGCAACAATGGCTTCATCCTTGATCTCAACACCGTGATGTGATTCGAATCTGTCTTTGAGGCCTCTGAGGATCGAGATCGTATCTTCGACTGTAGGTTCTTCAACCTGGATCTTCTGGAATCTGCGTTCCAGAGCGCGGTCTTTTTCGATATACTTGCGGTATTCATCAAACGTCGTAGCGCCGATGCACTTCAGTTCGCCTCTTGCCAGCATCGGTTTCAGCAGGTTTGCGGCATCCATGGAGCCTTCTGTCTTGCCGGCTCCGACCAGATTGTGGATCTCATCAATGAAGAGGATGATGCCTCCGTCTGCTTCCTTTACCTGGTTCAGAACGCCCTTGAGACGTTCCTCATATTCGCCTCTGTACTTGGCGCCGGCGATCAGAGCGCCCATGTCAAGCTCGATCAGTCTCTTGTCTTTCAGGCCCAGCGGAACGTCGCCGTTCATGATTCTCCAGGCAAGTCCTTCTACGATCGCGGTTTTGCCGACACCCGGTTCACCGATCAGGACCGGGTTGTTTTTCGTCTTGCGTGATAGAATTTCGATGACTCTCCTGATCTCGTCATCGCGTCCGATCACAGGATCGATCTTTCCGTCTTTGACATCCTGTACCAGATCATGTCCGTATTTGGATAATGCGTCAAGCTGACTCTCATTGGTCTTTTCATCCATCTTCATTCCACCTCTTCTCTCATCTTCTGCGGCTTCGATTCCTTTTGCGGTGATATTGAAACGCCTTCTGATCTCTTCGATCACGGGAGCCTTTGTTTCAAACATACCGATCAGGAATGCGCCGCTGCTCATGTACGTATCGTCATGGCGCTTCATATAAGCAAGCGCGTGCGTATTTGCTTCATTGACATATCTGTTCAGTACCGGCTGACCTGACTGTGAGGAGCCAGGCAGTCTGTCAAGATATGTTTTCACCGTTTCAGCAAGTTCCTGCTTTGACAGGTCCATGCGTTTCCATATTCCGTCCAGGCTGTCATCTTCCAGCATTGCATTGAGGATGTGCTCTGTGCTCAGTTCCGGATTACCCTTTTCCTGTGCCTTCTGGAGCGCACTTAAAATGATGGCCTGGAGCTGTTCCGTCATCTGCTCAATATTCATGATTACCTCCGCTGATCACTCAGCTGAACATCTTTTTAAACTGTTCCCAAGGCTTCTTCTTTGATCCGTTCTGGATCTCCTGAAGCTGCTTGTACAGTTCTTTTTCCTTTAATGTGAGTTTCTTGTCGACCTGGATCCTGACAGTGCAGATCTGATCTCCTGGCTTGCCGCCCCGTACATCAGGAACGCCTTCGCCTCTCAGGCGCAGCTGTGTTCCTTCCTGTGTGCCGGCAGGGATCTTCATTGTGACTTCACCGCGGATCGTCGGGACATCCAGTGTCGTTCCGATCGTTGCGTCGACCGCAGTCACAGGGATATCCAGGAATATATTCTTTCCTTCACGGACAAACTGATCGTGTTCACGGATGTGGATCTCAATGAACAGATCTCCGTTGTCTCCGCCGTTGACTCCGCGTTCACCCTTGCCGGAGATACGGAGCTGCTGTCCGTCATTGATGCCTGCAGGGATCTTTACATCGACTTTGGTATGCTTGCGGATATATCCTCTTCCCTGGCAGTCAGGACACGGCCTTCTGATCTTCTTGCCGGTTCCGCCGCAGTCAGGACATACGGACTGTGTACGGTAAACAGTGAATCCCATTCTCTGTTCACGCATCACGCTTCCGGACCCGCGGCATGTTGAACATGTTTCGATATCGCTTGCATTTTCTGCTCCGCTGCCTCCGCATCTGGAGCACTTTTCATCTACATCAATATCGATCGTCTCGGTCTTGCCGAAGCAGGCGTCCATGAAATTGACATTCATGCGCATGAACCGGTCATTGCCTCGCTGCGGTCCTGTATTGCGTGTGCTTCTGCCATAGCCTCCCATGCCTCCGCCGAAGAAGGATGAGAATATATCATTCAGATCATCGAAGCTGCCGCTCTGGAACCCGCCGAATCCGTTTCCGAATCCGCCGGCACCATCCATGCCCGCAAAGCCGAACTGATCATACGTCTGGCGTTTCTGCGGATCGCTGAGGACTTCGTACGCTTCATTGATCTCTTTGAATTTTTCTTCCGCACCCGGATCCTTATTTACATCCGGATGATATTTTTTAGCCAGTGAACGATATGCTTTTTTGATCTCGTCCTCACTTGCCCCCTTGGAGATTCCCAGAACCTCATAATAGTCTCTTTTATCTGCCATATCATCACTGCCCTTTCTGTTTATTCATATCAGGTGCTGTTTCCTCATAAGACAAACTCCCAGGTTTTACCCCAGGAATTTGTCAGTCGATCATTTGTCTTACTTCTTTTCCGTGTAATCCGCATCGAATACATTATCGTTCGGATTGCTTTCCGTATAGCCGCCCTGGTTACCGCCACCGGCATTCGGATTGGAGTACATCTGCTGTGCCATTTCATTGGCTGCTTTCTCAAGCGCATCCAGCTTTGTCTTCAGGCCGTCCATGTCATTGTCATCGATTGCCTTCTGCAGTTCATCTCTGAGCTTCTTGACTTCGTCTTTCTGCTGCTGTGTAACGTTCGGGTTGTCAGAGTTCAGTGTTTCATCGATCTGGTTGATGAATGCTTCTGCTCTGTTCCTTGTTTCGATGTCCTGCTTTCTCTTATCGTCTTCAGCCTTGTGTGCTTCAGCGTCCTTGACCATACGATCGATCTCATCGTCGCTCAGACCTGAGGAATTGGTGATCGTAATGGACTGTTTCTTGTTCGTGCCTTTATCAAGCGCTGTTACATGAACGATACCGTTGACGTCGATATCGAATGTTACTTCGATCTGAGGTACACCTCTGCGTGCAGGTGCAATGCCTGTCAGCTGGAAGTTGCCCAGTGTCTTGTTGTCATTTGCCATCGGACGTTCACCCTGCAGTACGTGGATATCAACTGCAGGCTGGTTGTCTGCTGCTGTGGAGAAGATCTGCGACTTGCTTGTCGGGATCGTTGTATTTCTCGGGATCAGCACTGTCATAACGCCGCCCAGTGTTTCGATACCAAGGCTCAGCGGTGTAACATCGAGCAGCAGTACGTCTTTGACATC
>DMBB01000278.1 GCA_003446295.1 Erysipelotrichaceae bacterium | reverse complement strand
ATACGTCCCCAGGCAACGGATGTACGGAAGCAGTTGAAGCCCATGCCGGCCATCAGCGCAAGATCTTCCTTATAGCGATGATAGAAATCGATTCCTTCATGGCTCAGGTATACCTTGTTCGGATCCAGGCACATCTCCCATTTGCCGGTTTCTTCATTCCACTTCAGACCGGGATCTCTGGAACCGATACCGACCATGATGTCTGTTACGTTGGGAGCCTTGCCGTCTTCAAGCCAGGCACCTTCGAGCTGGTTTGCCGCTACTGCGCCGCCCCATAAAAATCCTTTAGGGAAACTCATAGATTATGTCCTCTACTTTCTTATATAAATATTGTAGCATAATCTGCTATTTCGCATGTACACATGTATGTGCTGATTTCTGCATCCCCGGCTTTGAAATACTGCGCAGGGAAAGAATCATACTGCTTTGTGCACGGCAAATTCCAAAACAGCCATGGTTTGAAGTATAATAGACAATATCAATTGCTTCCGGTTCGGACGCTTCGTTTTTATGATGCACATACTGCACATATGGCAAAGTATCAGGTACAGGGAGGCTGAGGCATAACACAAACAGATACAGCAGTCTCTGCAGTATCTGACGAAGGAGGAAAACTGATGCGGATCGGATTGTTTACAGACACATATATACCCGATGTCAATGGTGTCGCCAACAGTACAGAGATCCTGCGCAAAGAACTTGAAGCACACGGACATGATGTGTACGTGGTAGCGACAAGAGCAGGTATCGGTTTTTCAGAATGGGACGACAGACATCGTGTACTGAGACTTGCAGGAGTGGAGGTCAAGAAACTGTACGGCTACGCTGTTACAACACCTCTGCATCTGAACGCAATGCACGAGATCAAGAAACTTGATCTCGATGTGATCCATACACAGACAGAATTCGGAGTCGGTATTTTCGGCCGCATCTGTGCCAGACAGATGGGCATACCGATCGTATGTACATATCACACGACCTATGAAGATTACACGCATTACATCAACCTGATCAATTCCAAAGCAGTGGATGACCTGGCAAAGAAAGCCGTTGTCAAATTCTCGAAGCTGTTCGGGGACACTGCCCTGGAAGTGATCGTTCCAAGCAAAAAGACAAAAGAACTTCTTGAGAAGTACAACGTCAAGACAGAACTTCATGTTGTTCCGACCGGACTTGAACTCAGGAGATTTTCTCCGGATCTCCATGATCCCCAGCGCACCTCACAGATCCGTGCTGCTGCAGGATTCTCCAATGATCATCGCATGATCATATTTGTCGGAAGGATCGCTGAAGAAAAAGCGATCGATCTGATCATCAGAGGACTGGCGCTTGCACATGAACAGGGCTGCACAAGCACGCTGCTGATCGTCGGCGGAGGCCCTGATGAAGAAAAGCTGCATAAGATGGTGAAAGATATGGATCTTACCCATATCGTTTCCTTTGCCGGGAAGCAGCCCCAGACAGAAGTGCCTGACTACTACAGGGCCGCAGACGCGTTTATTTCCGCATCTACAAGTGAGACGCAGGGAATGACCTTTGCCGAGGCAATGGCCTCAGGACTGCCTCTGTTTGCGCGTCACGATGAAGTTCTGGATGAACTTCTGATACCGGGAAAGACAGGCTGGTATTTTGAAAATGAACAGGAATTTGCGGACTGCCTGAAACAGTTCGAACAGCTGGATGATCAGCAGCTCGCAGAGATCAGCAGAAACTGCTGTGAGCAGGTAAAGCCGCTGAGCAGTGAGATCTTCTATGAACGCGCAATGAAGGTCTATGAAGCTGCGATCGAGCTCTACAGTCATATGAACATCATTGAAGATATCGAAGTCAAAGACAATTTTGTCCAGATGTACATATCTTCAGAAAGCGGAGAGGAAACAAGGATCCTGCTGTTGCTTGATGAATATATGAATGAAGGACTGCGCACGGGCATGAGGATCTCCAATGACCAGGTCGAAGCACTGAAGCAGAAGGAAAAAGAGGCGCGTGCCTATCAGAAATGCATACGCAAACTGGCTGCTCATGACCGTTCCAAAAAGGAACTGCATGACTGGCTGAAAAAAGAAACGGATTATTCCGATGAACTGATCAGCCATGTGATCAGCCTTCTGGAAGAGCGCGGTCTGGTCAATGACGAGCACTATGCAGAAGACAAGATCACTTCCATGAAGCGGACACTGCACGGAGAGGAAAGCATCGTGCGCGAGCTCCGTGAAAAGGGTATTCCCGAAGACCTGGTGCGTGAAAAACTGGCTGAACGTCATTCTGATGAAGCAGTGAATGCTTCTGAATACGCCGGAAAGATCAAGCGCACACTGAGCGGGGAATCCGTCAGTATGCTGAAGCGGAAACTGTACACAAAGATGCTTCAGCGCGGTTTCAGGAATGATATCATAGAAGATACGATCGCCGGTATGGACTTCAGCGATGAGGCATCCGATGAAACGGAAAACCTCCGCAAATGTGCCATAAAAGCAAAAAAACGGTATGAACGGAAATACAGCTCTTCACAGCTGAGAAATGCCGTATTCCGCTACTGCAGCACGCAGGGATACCGGACAGAAGAAATTTACGCAATACTTGATGAAATGGAGTGGGATGATGACTAAGATTAAAGATCTGAAAGAGAAAGACCGCCTGAAAATCAATTTAATGATCAAAAGCTGCACCAAAGGAACCACATCAAAAGGTGCTCCGTACCTAAACCTGATCCTGCAGGACAACAGCGGTACGATCGACGGAAAAATGTGGGATGCGAAACCGCAGGATGAAGCTAACGCTGTACAGGGCCATGTATGCGAAGTATCCTTTGAAGTACTCGAATACAATCACAGCCTGCAGCTGAGAGTCAACAGGATCCAGGATCTGGATCAGAGCGGGATCGATCTCAGTGAATATATACAGAGCTCTTCGATCACACGTGCACAAAGTGAAAAAAGAGTCAGGGACCTGATTGCTTCCCTGAAGAATGAGAATTACAAAGTACTAGTACAGGCAATGCTTGACAAGGTAGGAGATGCATTCTATCAGTATCCGGCAGCTTCCCGTATCCATCACAGTTATATGGGCGGACTTGCCGAGCATTCACTTGGAATGGCAGCTCTGGCAGAGCAGATCGTCAGTCTGTATCCGCTGCTGAACAGAGATCTTCTCATAGCTGGAACGCTCGTTCACGATCTGGGCAAAACAGCAGAACTCGGAGGAATGATCTCTTCCGAATATACAAATAAAGGCAGACTGCTCGGCCATATTTCGATCGGTCATGCATGGCTGGCTGAGGCGGCCGATGAAGTCGGACTCGGGGACAGTGAAGAAGCTATGCTGCTGAGGCACATGGTGCTCAGCCATCACGGCAAATTTGAATTCGGTTCACCCGTGCTTCCCGAACTCCCTGAGGCAGAAGCACTCTCAATGATCGACAACCTGGACGCAAGGATGAACACGCTGGCAGCCGCTCTGGACGGCGTCAAACCGGGACAGTGGACTCCTCGTATCTTCTCCATGGAAAACCGCCAGTTCTATAAAGCAAAGGGTAGCGAATAGTATGAGTCTGACACTGAAACTGGTCAAAACGATGCATTCAGTACTTGCCAGGGCAGGCAGGGGAGGTTCCCTCCCCGGAAGCCTGGCACTGGCGCTGGATAAAAAATTCATCAGCCGTTTTCATATGCCCGGGATCGTTGTGATCGTGACAGGTACAAACGGAAAGACAACGACCAGCAATCTGATTGCAGAATCTCTCCGTGCGTGCGGACTGAAGGTCGTCAACAATCACAGAGGCGATAACCTGAACGTCGGCATAGCCACACTGCTGGCCGTCAACAGTGACAGTCATTTCAATGTACAGGCTGACGCTGCCGTGATCGAGGTGGACGAACTCACCGTATACAGACAGTTTGAAAACCTGCATCCCACAGCGCTTGTCGTAACGAACTTCTTCCGCGATCAGCTTGACCGTGCAGGGGAAATGGAAACGATCATCCGCAAGATCATGGAAGTAACGGAAAACTTCGATGGACACCTGATCCTGAACGGAGACGATCCCAACGTTATCCGCATCGGTGAACAGGCAAAACAGGCACAGGTACATTACTTCTCTGTCTCACGTACGGAAAACAGCTCATCCTCAACGGACGAAGCAAGCGAAGGAAAGTTCTGCCCTGTATGCGGCAGACCGCTGAAATATGAGTATTATCAATACTCTCATATCGGCAGATTTTCCTGCCCGTATGATCATTTTGGCGAAATAACACCGTTTTTGAATGTTGATGCTGTGGATTACCGCAATGGAACATTCACTGCAGAAGGCCATGTATATCATTCATTCCTGAATACGATCTACGCAGTTTACAACTGTGCAAGCGTTCTCTGCACGATGAAAGCTCTGAACCTTGATCAGACAAAAGCTGATATCGTATTCAGCAGCTATGAACTGAAAGAGGGCAGGAACGAAACATTCGCGCTTTCGAAGCCGTGCGTCATCAACCTGGTCAAGAATCCGACAGGAACAAATGAGGTGCTGAAGTTCATTCTGAACAGGGAAGGCGATAAGAATGTATG
>DMBB01000350.1 GCA_003446295.1 Erysipelotrichaceae bacterium | reverse complement strand
CCGGTTTCAGCCTGCACAAGGAAGCTGTCTGCCATGTCCGTATATGCATCAAAGACTTCGTAATAATTCCCCTTGCCTAGATCATTCTTCAGCTGTTTGATCAGATATTCCTGACCGGCTTCGGTAAACGCACCGATCGCTTTTCCCTTTGTGGACAGAGCGAATTCCCTGTCGCCTTCACTGACCAGCAGCAGAATGCCGCTGTCTGTCGGACCGTATCCGAGATCATTGAGATCAAAGAACTGATCGGCATACGTCTCTGCATCCAGCCCGTCCAGCGTATCCGTCAGCACTCCCGCAACGGTAATGCCGTGTTCTGTACTGACCGCGTCCATTTTCTGAGTCAAAGCTGTCAGCTGAGATCCGTCGAGCGTCCCCGTGAAGTCCGTCATCCGTTCTGCCGAGGCTTGCTGACCGGGGTTTGCCGGGATCCTGTGCTGATCGAACAGATCCTCTGCATAGTCCAGATATTCATCAGCGCATTCATAGATAGTCTCTTCTGACACGAATACATTCCAGATCCGTTCAGACTCCGCATCATCGACATACTGTGCTGCGTTCCCCGCAGCGTATACATAATACTCGTCCGAATCGATTGCCAGGATGATGCCGTCTTTCGAAGGCGCATGCGTATTGTATTCACTGACCGCAAGATCGGCCAGACTGCCTGTATTTGTTTCATCAAGCAGCAGAAGCACCGAATAGCCTGTTTCCTGCAGGATCTCCTGCGCATCATGATTCAGATCTGCTTTCTCATCAGCGGTCAGATATCCGTCGTAGTCCAGTATGAATTCTTCACCCTGGGCTGAAACCGGTACAGCCAGCACGCTCATCATCAGGGATATGACTGCCGGAAATAATACGTTCTTCATCATACGCCCTCCTTAATGCAGCAGGTTCGCCAGCAGCCATACAGCTGCCGCGATCCCTGCGCCGTAGACCGCGAACCATTTCCGGTAAGCTGACTGATCGATCGGAAGATCGCCGACAAACTTTCCGGTCTGTCCGTTCATCGCAAATGTATATGTTTTATCATTCCATACCGTATTCAGGATCCAGACCGGGTAAAGCACATATCTTGCCTGAATGTCAGGAAGGATGAGTGAGAATGTCTCTTCAACATCCTCATAGTCACGCAGTGTATCCTTGAATGCATCTCTTGTTGACCGTTCCAGACGTTCCCTGGCTCGTTCGAGCGTCTCTTCCGTGCCGATGCTGTAGCGGTCAGCGGAATATCCGGCAAGATAACCGGGATTGAACGCGACTGCTTCCGACAGATCAAACGGTTCGATCGATTCCATCAGATCATCCGGCATCTTGACTGAGGCATCAACAGGTATCGCTTCAAAGCGAAGCGTTCCCTTGCGGAACAGCTTATATGTTTTTGTCTCCGTGACCTCTTCATCATTTTCTTTATGCTTCGTCTCTGTTTTGGCATCATATGAGAACTTCGCATCTACATCCGCATCAAAGATCCAGTACGGAACATAGATCCCTTTGATCTCATCGATATGATTGTTCTCGGTAAACGCCCTGGGCAGGAGCTTCTTTCCGCCCAGATGTTTTTCAAACTCAGCCCTCGCCGCATCCTTGTTCAGCTTGAACGGGATCACATACTCAGGTTTCAGGGCGTCGGAGACCTGGTCGTTCATCACTACGGGATTTCCGCAGTACGGGCAGGAAGCTGACGCTGTCGTTTTGTCGGTCAGGATCGTGCCTCCGCATGAACGGCAGATATACTCTGCCAGTCCTGCCAGTTCACTGTCATCCCACTGACCGGCTTCGATCACGCCGTTCCATGAGTCATCTTCCGAGACTGTTGTCTGCATCGGCGCTGCATTGAATTCCTCCACAGTGTATTCACTGTCGCAGAAAGGACAGCACAGTTTCTGTTGTTCACTGCTGAACTCAAGCGGACCGCCGCAGCTGGGGCATTTGTATTCGCTGATCGTCGTCATACTACCTCCTCAAGCATCTTCTGCAGCTACATTATAATATACAGTTCCGCGTTCTTCATTCCTGCATGCACGCAAAATGCACCATATACTAACGATCTGTTTCATGCAGAGACTTCCCGGTTCAGGATCTCATACCCTGCATCTGCAAGCACCTCCATTGCCCTGTCAAAGTTTTCTTCTTTTACCAGGATATAGTCGGTATTGAATGTCGATACAGCAAAAATACCGATCATGTTCTCTGCCAGTATGCGCGACAGGTCTGCCAGGATACCGACCAGTGAAAAATCCAGAACGCCCTGAATGCGGAAGCACCTCCAGCCATCCTCCCTGTCTTTCACTCCTGCAGGAACATGTTCCGTGCGGCATACCAGTGAGATCTCCTCATCCGTTCTGCCGATAAAACAAAACGCATCGTCATGATCAATATCGGATATTCTGTCAGTTCTGCATACTGACAGCCTGTACGGCAGTTTTTCCAGTTTCATTTCGTTTCACCTTTCAGCCTTAAGATCGCCAAAGCCCAATGATCATACATACTGTCAGAAACATCATCCTGCAGGACAGTTTTTTTACAGCGCATATCGGTGCAGGAAAATCACATATCTGATGTTTCCGCATAATTATCGCTTTTATTGATAATAAAGGGCCTTTATGCATCACAATGCTTTGCAATGTAAACATCTGCTTTAATTTTACAATTCTTTGAAAAAAATTAGTGTAAATATCTTGTGTTGAAATGGTTTTAGGTGAAATAATATATGGTGATATCAAAAGGAGAACAACACTATATGAACTGGCAGAACAGACCTGATTTCAATGATCCGTGTGCAAAAACAAAGACACGTGCACACAATACCTTTGGCGGTAAAACAGTAGAGATCCTATACGGCGCGAAAGATGCCGATGGAAATCCTACAGAACCGAAGGAGACAATGGACGGAATCGGCCGCTGGACCGGTATCGAGGTGAACGGAAAATATCTTATGTTTACATGGCAGCATTCCGCTGAAGAAGGCGGTGCTGTTGAATACGGAACAGAGTACAAGGAAGATGCACTGAACGTCATGGAAGAAGGCATTCTGAAAAAGCAGGCACTGTGCCGCGAAGCAGAAGCTGTTCTGAAAGAGATCGACAGTGAAGATGCAGAAGCAAAGATCGCTGCGATCAAAGAGGCATGGAATGCACTTCCCAACTGGGAAACCCCGAAAGAAGAAGAATACGCTAAGCGTTTCGAACTGGTATCAGGCAGATATGATTCCCGCGCCGAAACAGTCAAGGCTAACCGCACGCTGAAAGAAGCAGTGCTTGCCAAGGCTGAAGAGATCAAAGAAGCCACAAACTTCAATGAAGCAAGAAAAATTCTGAAAGGACTCCGCGGAGAACTGAGCGACATCGGTTCCGCAGGCGCTTCCACAGATGATGATCTGTGGGGACGCTTCAACGCGATCGAAAACGATCTGCGCAGAAGACAGAGAGAATACTTCGACAACCTCGATGCAAACCGTGCAGCGGCTCGTGCAAAGAAGGAAGAAGTTATTGAAAACGCAAAGAAACTCGTTGAAAATCCTTCCAACTGGAAGGCTGCAGGCGAACAGCTGAACAACCTGTTCAACGACTGGAAAGCAGCAGGCAGCGCAGGACGTGATATTGATGATGAACTCTGGCAGCTGTTCAACGGTATCCGTCAGGACTTCTTCGCCCGCAGACAGGCATTCTTCGATGAGCGCAATGCACAGTGGGCTAAGAGCATCGAAGCAAAGAACGCCCTGATCGAAGAAGCAGCAGCGATCACAGCTGAAAAGAACTACAGCAAAGAAAAGACAGAGCGCATGAAGGCTCTGGACAGAGAATGGAAGACAGCAGGTTATTCTGGAAAGAATGACAACGACCGTCTCTGGGATGAATTCTGCAAGGCAAAGGAAGAATTCTGGAGTGCCAAGAAGGCAATCGCTGACAAGCGTTTCCAGGATCAGATCGACAGCAGACTGGCAAAGGTTGAAGAACTCAACAAACAGATCGAAGATCTGGAATACCGTATGACGATCGTACCGAAGCCTGCTATGAAAAAGGATCTCGAAACATCCGTCTACCTGAAGAAGGGTGAGATCGAATCCGTTGAGAAAGAGATCGAAGATCTCAAGACAAAGCTCAGCTGAATCTCATGAAGGAACTGCGGACAGCAGTTCCTTTTTTCATGCAGGCAGATAGTCTTTGTACAGCATTGTTTCCAAAAGATCAAAGCATTCCGGTTCACCGATCATCAGAAGTTTTACCCGGCACCGGCCGAGCCGGTCAGGACCGGAAAAAAATTTATTATGAAAGGCTGTGATCCTTCACGGGTCATCAGCCTTGTTTTGTTATTCTTTTGTGAGTGTTCCTGTGATCATGCAGCACGCATCAGGTTTTCCATGATATCCGGGAGGTTTCTCCTGTTTCACTGCGTGACTCTTCACCATACCGTTTTATTGAATGTCATCCTGCCCCAATGGTAGTTTGTTTTTGCAATATGATCCACAGCTTCCTTGATCTGCTTCAGCTGTGACGGTGTCACATGCCCTTCGATCACATAGTAGACAAGTCCCCTGTACGTCAGATGTGAACCTGTTGTATACTCGGCAGACGCCTGTTCGTAGAGCTGTTCAAGAGTTTCGAGTTCGGATGTTTTGTAGGTACCGTACATGAGAATCGTTTTTTCAGCCATTACTGTCCTCCTTGTATTCTTCCGATCATCGCCTGAAGGCGGCTGATCTGATCATTCGTCTTATCGCATTCCTGCCGCATTCTCTCCATTGCCTGATTCAGCACGCTGACCCTGTCACAATCCGGATCATCCAGAAGTGCTGCGATCTCGGACAGATGCAGTCCTGCTTCCCGGTATCTCAGGATCATGCGCAGACGCATCAGCGTCTTGGCATCGTATTGTTTGAAGTTCTGTGAACCGGTCCGGCATACAGGTTTGAGCAGGCCCGTCCTGTCATAGTAAAAGAGTGTCTTTCTGGTCACTCCTGTAAGTGCGCAGATCTCCGATACACTGTACAGATGAATTGATTTGTCCCTTAGGGAACGGTATGTCTGTTCTTCCGTCATCCTGCTTACCTGCAGGCAAATCTTAACGGAAGGATCGATCAGTATCTATGCCCAAAAAGTTTCCAAAACGATCAGGAATCCTCCTGAAGTTCTGCTTTTCTGCGGGCAACAGCTTCCTCCATGCGTCTGGCACTGCTGCGTCTTACGCCGTTCATGGCATCCTCACGGTTTTCATAGATCTCGTCTGAATCAAGATCATTCAACCAGCCGCATACCCTGCACTGCCATACAGGCAGATGATCATCAAAGCCGTCCTGTTCATTCAGATGTTCCAGGCATTGATCGCAATACCATTCCACGCCCGGATGTTTCCGGTCAAAGTCATCTCCGAAATAGACCGGTTCATATTCCTCCGGAAAGAAGAGGAAATGGATCTTGTCGCGCAGTGTTCCGTCTTCACTTGATTGTCTGTGCACAGGGACCAGGGAACTGTCGAACATTCTCTGCACCCTGCCTGCTTCATTCCGCAGCAGCCCTCCGATCAGCAGCCAGAGATAGGCTGTCGCCAATGACTCCCTGTCATACAGCGTCAGCTGGTATGCCGCATTGTAGAGGATCCCGTCAAAGCATTCATCATCCATCGGAAACGGCTCGCTGTTTTTACTGTACTCATCCATTTCTGCCCGTTTGTCAGCCATTTCCAGAACAGCCTGCAGTACGTTCTCTCCGAACGCATCCATCTGCTCATCACTGAATGATTCGATATGCCGGTATACATGTTTCTGCAGATCAGTCAGCAGATCCATATCCGTCACCATCAGGGCAGCCAGATGTCTGCGGATCAGTTCTGCTGTCTTACGCTCCTTTTCCTGGTTGCCTTTTGCGGTGCCGATCAGCCTGCCGGTGATCTGTGAGATCCTTCTGCTGCCTCCGGAATACAGTTTCCCGTGTTCCCTCGATGCATAGATCCGGTATTCATGATCGGCATACTCCGCTTCCTGCTTTCCCGGTTCCTCCCTGACCGTAATGATCAGACCGGGAAACCACTCTTCCAGAATGTCGAGCTGGCTTCCGGGGTCGATTTCCAGGAATGATGTGTACAGTTCTGAGATATATCCCAGTCTTAATTCCATAAATGTTCTCCTTCCATGATTTCATTACAGGAAGTGTTTATTCTGCGAAAAAAAGGATCCGCATCTGCATGCAGATCCTGATATGAAATATGTTCTGATTATTTCATCATGGAAGCGAGGATGTTCAGCAGCTGCGTGCCGTCCATCTGAGCGGTAGGCTGCTGTACAGGCTGCTGAGGCTGTGCCATCTGGCCGAGCAGACTGAGCAGGGAACCTGCGCTGGCTGCTGTATTTGCGGACGGAGCTGCTGCCTGTGATGTGCCGCCGCCGAGCAGTGAATTCAGAAGACCTGCTGCACCGGAAGGCTGCTGAGCCTGTGCCTGTGCCTGCTGGACTGTCTGTCCTGCGAATGTATTGAAGAGGCTTGTCAGATCAGCTGCAGGTGCTGCTGCGGCTGTTGTCTGCTGCTGCTGAGCAGAAGAAGCTGTTGCGGCAGAAAGTGCGGAAAGCAGAGCCGGTGCAAAGCTTGCCAGACCTCTGGTAACTTCCTCACCCTTCAGTCCTGTTTCTTCAGCCAGATCAGCTACGACCTTCTGTTCATCCTTGCCGAGGATATGACGGATGATCTTGCCGCCGTCTTCCTCATCGACTTCGTCGATCTGTTCAGCCATGGAGCGCTTGCTTGTATGCTGTGTCAGAGCATTCAGCAGTGATGCTGCACCGCCCTGTGAGAGCACGTTCTGTGTCAGGTACTTGATCAGTACAGGCAGAGCTGCCATGATCAGTTTTCTGACGAGTATGGATGTCAGTCCTGTCTTCTTGGATACGGAATTGACAGAGGAATTGGAAAGCAGGGCGCTCAGTAAAAGCTGCAGTAAATTCATATGATTTCTATCTCCTTATTCTTTAACATCATTTTACATCCAATAAAGTCGCATGACACAAAAAACGTGCAGTATACAGCGACATTAATCAAGCACATCAAAATCACAAAAGTGTTAATAATTATCCCTTTTTTTGGCAGTGACATCCCGGAGGGAGGCTGTAACATAGATACATCAGAACGTAAACGGCAGTATCTTTATTGATACGATGATATCCCCCTCTATGACACAGAAAAGGCTCACCCAGGAGTCTTTTCTGTTTGTCAAAGAAAAACGGAAGATCAGATCTTCCGTTTGTGATGAATGTTATTTCTTTGTAACCTTTGTGATATGCGGGTTGACGCCTTCATACCAGTACAGGAAGCCTTCCAGATCAACTTTGTCGCCGACTGCCAGGCCTTCAACTGCCTTGTAGACATCCGTGCTGCTGTCGCAGAGGTATGACTCTACAGTGAATGTGTATGTTTTGCCGTCTTTGGAAACATCGAAGTACAGGTCATCGCCCTGTGTACCGGAACCATCCCAGTTGTACATAAATGCGACATCATTGCCGTTGTCATCCTTCTTTGCTTCAACTGTCATGTCCTTGAAGGAAACCAGCTGATTCTGGTGATCGATCAGTTCGTCTTTTCCAAGCAGATCTGTTACATCAACAGCTGTCGCGACCCAGTTTCCGTCTTCCAGCTCGAATGTAGCATCTGTGATCTCGATCTCTCCGGACCATTCGGACTTGTAGCCCTTGACCTTGATCTTCTGGCCTGTAACCAGCTTTTCATAGTCAGCTTCGGAGCATGCCATGCCATAGATGAAATATGCACCGTCAGCGTCCTGTGTATATACTGTAGCTGTGTTATCCCACCAGGACTGTTTGCCCTGAACATAAGCTTCGATCGTAACTTCTGAATTGAGTTCAGCAGCTGCATATTCCGCATATGTCATGACGCCTTCTGATTTTGCTGTATCAGGTCCGGCAGGAGTATCCTCTTTCTTTGCACCGCATCCGGCCGCAAGAAGAAGAACTGATGAGAGTAATACTTTCGTAATTTTCTTCATGATAATCGTTCCCCCTTTCAATGGAACATAGATTATTATAACTGAATTATCGGAAAGCTGTGAATAATTGATGGTCAGGCTTCCTCTTTCTTTTGTTTTGCCCGCATGCGCAGGACATAAGCGCCGATGCATACCCATGTCACCGCAAGCATTCCGAGCATCCACTTCGCGGTTGCCGGAAGCGGTCCGAGATCCTCTCTGGAATCAGCCCCTGCTGCGGAGCCCTGATCAAGACGGTACAGGGCAGTCACGCTGTCGAAGAGTTTTTCCATATACGCTTCATCGATCGTTTCCTTGCGGTTGACCGACTTCGTTACGTTTTCGATCAGCTGTCCTGCCGCATCACGCAGTGAAGTGGAGCCGTTGAAGACAGGCGTCACGAATGTATGTTCCGTGTTTTCCAGCAGAAGCTGTGTTGCTTCTATCTTGACATTGTAATGCACATCATTGTCTTCGCCGCTTCTTGCCAGGTAATCCTGATAAGAAGGATCGTTTCTTGCCTTCATCGTTACAGGAACGTAGCCTTCTGTCTCTGAATAAGCGATCTGGACATCGTTTGTCAGCAGGTACTGGGCAAACAGCCAGGATGCCAGGACCTCCTGGGGATCGCGTTTGTTGAAGACACAGATGGAAGGACCCTGCGAGATCATATACGGATCTGAGGGATCAAACTGCGGTACTGTTCTGACGGCTGTTTCGAACTCGACGAATTTATCAGCACTGATATCAGACAGCGGCGCGTAGGTGCCCATCCATGTCGCGCCGGCTGTCGAGTCGATCGCGAAGATGCACTGACCGGCATCCAGGAAGTTTGCCGGATAGCTTGAGATCTTGAATGTTGAGAAGGCGCCGCTCTTTGCATGTTCGGCCACGGTATAGAGGATCTCCTTGGTCGTATCATTGAAGATCTCGATCTCTCCGTTCTCATTGGAGTAGCCCGCGCCCTTCTGCTTCAGCATCTGGATCATCATGTT